>NZ_JBEBKJ010000022.1:0-41916 GCF_040079455.1 Methyloglobulus sp.
TATTGGAATCATGCTTACTACAAAACCTATGGTTATTAATAGGGTATAGTCTATTTCTAAAGCAAAATGTGATCAAGAGACAGGTAACATACCCCGTCATGCGAAATTCCGGCGGTCCTTGCCGGAATGACGATTTTAATTGAGGGCACTCGGTAAAAGTCAATAAGGTCCGCGATGCGTACCCTACATCTACTTAACCACTTCCTCAACAAAAGACCCAAAGCCCATCAACCTCTGGTAACGTATTGCCAACAAATCATCAATAGTTCGCTGTTGTAAATCTGTCAGGTGGCGAATCAAGGCATCTTTCAAATTTGCAGCGATCAATTGGCAATTACGGTGCGCCCCGCCTAACGGCTCCCTAACCACCTCATCCAGTAAGCCCAATTCGCGGATGCGGTCTGAGGTTATGCCCATCGCTTCCGCCGCCAACTGTGCTTTATCGGGGCTTTTCCAGAGAATAGCCGCGCAGCCTTCGGGTGAAATCACTGAATAAGTGCTGTATTCCAACATTATAAGACGGTCACCGACACCAATTGCCAACGCACCACCAGAACCGCCCTCACCTGTTACCGTGCAAATGATGGGGGTTTTCAATTTGGACATTTCAAACAAGTTCCTGGCGATGGCTTCACTTTGCCCCCGTTCCTCTGCACCAATGCCCGGATACGCACCCGGCGTGTCGATCAGACAGATAATCGGCAATCTAAATCGCTCAGCCATTTTCATAATCCGTAATGCCTTTCGGTAACCTTCTGGACGAGGCATTCCAAAATTACGGTAGATTTTCTGTTTGGTATCGCGGCCTTTTTGATGTCCGATGACCATGACGGGTTGCCCATCTAACCTTGCCATTCCACAAACAATAGCGGGATCATCGGCATAAGTACGATCCCCATGCAGCTCGATGAAATCGGTAAAGATATGTTCAATATAATCCAGCGTATAAGGCCGACCTGGATGTCGTGAGAGCTGGGAAATCTGCCAGTCGGAAAGATTGGCAAAAATCGACTCGGTGAGCCCTTCGCACCGATCTTCCAGTTGTTTTAAAGCATCTGAAATGTTGATGTCATTGTCGGATTCGACATTACGAAGCTCACGGATTTTAGCTTCTAATTCAGCGATGGGTTGTTCAAAATCGAGAAAATTTAGGTCCATTTAGACTTTTTGATGTACAGATTAGGATAATAAGGTAGATTTTATAGAAATTTGTAGATTTATTCTAAATAAATACCACTTTTGTTTGCTGCTATCGTCCTATTAAACGCATTTTCAACTTTTTATACGCGAATAGGTCATAACTGAAGGGTAATAACAATAGGGAATCTCTAAAAATTCAAAAAACTCCTTCTCCCAGAGGGAGAAGGTTGGGATGAGGGAACTTAGAATTAAGCATTTACAACCCTCACCCTAGCTCTCTCCCAGAGGGAGAGGGGATTTTTAGAGGCCCCCAATACTGATGCAATGTGGATCAATGCAGATAATAATTTAAAAAGTGACAAGCTGATCCGTTTGTTTCAGCATAAGTGTGTTTTTTGCGCAAAGCATGAACTCATCCAACCAAGTTAATGTCCCATTGAATATTTTATTATGTGTTTTTTACACTATTCGATTGGTGTGTTAAAATTACAGTTATAACTTAGCCTTATTTTCAAGGGAAAAATGACCGTTTTCCTGAGCGGCATAGCCTTAAATGAGACGTGTATGAAAGGATCAAGCGTTATGAACAAAAAAGTGCAAGAAGTAATCGCCAGCCTCAAAAACAAACCTGGCGCGTTATTGCCGATCCTGCATGGCATTCAAGATGAACTGGGTTATGTCCCTGCTGAAACAGTTCCAGCTATCGCCGATGCCTTAAATATTTCCCGTGCCGAAGTTCATGGTTGTATCAGCTTTTATCACTACTTTCGTGACACCCCACCTGGCAAAACAACCATTCATCTGTGCAGGGCAGAATCTTGTCAGGCAATGGGTGCTAAATCATTGGAAGAACATGTCAAGTCACGTCTCGGTATTGATTATCATGAGACGACGACAGACGGCGCATTTTCGTTGGAGCCTGTTTATTGCTTAGGTTTGTGTGCTTGCTCACCTTCCATGCAGATTGGCAATGAAGTTTATGGCAGGGTTTCTGCCGAATCGTTTGATAATACCATTCAGCAAATAGGGTCGTTATCATGAGCATTACTGTCTACGTACCTCGTGATTCTGCTGCCCTGTGCTTAGGGGCGGACAAAGTTGCCGCCGCCATCACTAAGGAAGCAGAAAAACGCAATATTAGCATCAATTTAGTGCGTAACGGCTCAAGGGGCTTATTCTGGCTAGAACCATTAGTGGAAATCAGCACGGATAAGGGACGAATTGCTTATGGCCCAGTACAACCCCACGATGTAGCAAGCTTATTTGATACCGATTTCCTGACGGGCGGCGCACATGTGCTGGCATTAGGATTGACGGAAGAACTACCTTATCTTAAAAAACAGGAACGCCTGACTTTTGCCCGCGTTGGCATTACCGATCCGGTCAATCTTGATGATTACCTGGCAAATGACGGCTATCGTGGCTTGAAAAATGCCTTGGTCATGACCGGTGCTGATATTGTCAAACACGTCACCGATTCCGGCTTGCGCGGTCGTGGTGGTGCGGCATTCCCCACGGGTATCAAATGGAATACCGTGCTGAATACGGCATCAGAACAAAAATACATTATCTGCAATGCTGACGAGGGTGATTCCGGTACGTATTCTGATCGCATGATTATGGAAGGTGATCCCTTTGTCTTGATTGAGGGCATGACGATTGCAGGAGTTGCGGTGGGTGCGACTCAAGGTTATATTTACCTTAGATGTGAATATCCACACTCGCACCAAGCACTAAATGCAGCTATTGCCAAAGCCTATGAGGATAACTACTTAGGAGACAACATCCTTGCCAGCGGCAAAAAATTCGATTTGGAAGTTCGCTTAGGTGCTGGTGCTTATATCTGTGGAGAGGAAACTTCGCTGATGGAAAGCCTGGAAGGTAAACGTGGTTTGGTTCGCTTCAAACCGCCTTTACCAGCAGTTAGCGGACTATTCGGCCAACCAACTGTTGTCAATAATGTTATTTCCCTGGCCTCTGTACCTACCATTTTAGATAAAGGCGGCGAGTATTATAAGAATTTCGGCATGGGTCGCTCACGAGGCACATTGCCTATTCAGATTGCTGGTAACTTAAAATATCCTGGCTTGATTGAACTGGCTTTTGGCATCACCTTACGTGAATTGCTCTATGATTTTGGCGGTGGTTCAGCATCTGGTAAGCCGATCAAAGCCGTACAAGTCGGCGGTCCTTTAGGTGCTTATCTGCCCGAATCACAATTTGACACGCTCGTTGATTACGAGGCTTTTGCCGCAATCTGGGCGGTATTGGGGCACGGCGGTATTGTTGCTTTCGATGATACTGTCGATATGGCCGAAATGGCGCGTTACAGCATGGAGTTTTGCAAGATTGAATCTTGCGGCAAGTGCACGCCTTGCCGTATTGGCTCCACGCGCGGCATGGAAGTCATTGAGGACATTATGAAAGGCAATGACCTTAATAAAAATGTTCCATTGTTACGCGATCTTTGCAACACGTTGTTAAACGGCTCGCTATGTGCGTTGGGCGGTATGACACCTTATCCCGTATTGAGCGCATTAAACCATTTTCCTGCGGATTTTGGCATAGCAGACCAAGCCAACGCTGCCTGAACTAAATTTAAGAGGTATTCACAATGTCGATGATTACAGAAAAAGACTTTGGCACCCCTGCCAGCCCAGCCACTCAAATGGTCAATCTTGAAATTGACGGTTTTCAGGTGATCGCGCCAGCCGGTACTTCGGTAATGCGAGCGGCATCAAGCATCGGCATAGACATCCCTAAATTATGTGCAACAGATAGTATCGAACCATTCGGTTCATGCCGCTTGTGCGTGGTGGAAATCAAGGGCGGCCGAGGAATGCCTGCTTCCTGTACCACACCGGTGGCGGAAGGTATGGTCGTCACCACCCAAAATAAGAAACTTGCTGATGTGCGCCGTGGCGTGATGGAGCTTTATATCTCCGACCATCCGCTTGATTGCTTAACTTGTGCGGCTAACGGCGATTGCGAATTGCAAGACATGGCTGGCGCAGTAGGCTTACGGGAAGTGCGTTACAACCCGATGGGCGAGAACCATCTGCAAGCAAAAAAAGATGAAAGCAACCCTTATTTCACCTTCGATCCGAGCAAATGTATCGTTTGCTCACGCTGCGTAAGAGCTTGCGAGGAAACCCAAGGTACATTTGCGTTGACTATCGACGGACGCGGTTTTGATTCCAAGGTATCGCCCAGTCAAAACCAGCCTTTCATGGATTCTGAATGCGTTTCCTGTGGCGCTTGCGTACAAGCTTGTCCGACCGCGACGCTGATGGAAAAATCCGTGATAGATCACGGCACACCAGAACATGCCATCATCACGACTTGCGCTTATTGCGGTGTCGGCTGTTCGTTCCGCGCGGAAATGAAAGGTAGCCAAGTGATCCGCATGGTGCCAAATAAGGATGGCAAAGCCAATCATGGACATTCTTGCGTAAAAGGCCGCTTTGCATTCGGTTATGCCACCCACAAAGACCGCATCACCAAACCCATGATCCGCAAAAGCATCAAAGACCACTGGCAGGAAGTGAGTTGGGAAGAAGCTATCAATTATGCGGCTTCCGAGTTGAAACGCATACAAGCTGAGCATGGCAAGGATTCCATTGGCGGCATCACTTCATCACGTTGCACTAACGAAGAAACCTATTTGGTTCAAAAGCTTATCCGGGCAGGATTTGGCAACAATAACGTCGATACCTGCGCTCGTGTCTGCCATTCACCCACGGGTTATGGCCTTAAACAAACCTTTGGCGAATCTTCCGGTACGCAAAACTTTGATTCAGTGATGAAAGCCGACGTCATCATGGTGATCGGCGCGAATCCGACAGACGGGCATCCGGTATTCGGTTCTCAAATGAAAAAACGCTTACGGGAAGGCGCAAGGTTAATTGTTGTCGATCCCCGCGAGATTGATCTGGTTAGGACTCCGCATGTAGCAGCAAATTATCATTTAAAGCTACGCCCCAGCAGCAATGTCGCCCTGATTAATGCGATTGCCCATGTTGTTGTGACTGAGAACCTTGTCGATGAAGAATTCGTCAAATCCCGTTGCGATATTGAATCTTTCAACAAATGGCGGAATTTCATTGCCGATAAACGCCATGCACCGGAAGCGACAGAAGCCATAACTGGCGTTCCTGCCGCCGATATACGTGCAGCAGCTAAACTCTATGCCAGCGCAAATAATGGCGCAATTTATTATGGCTTAGGAGTAACCGAACACAGCCAAGGCTCAACCATGGTTATCGGCATTGCCAATCTGGCAATGGCGACCGGCAATCTCGGACGTGAGGGTGTTGGCGTTAACCCATTGCGCGGTCAGAATAACGTCCAGGGTTCGTGTGATATGGGTTCATTCCCTCACGAATATCCAGGTTATCGCCATGTATCTGATAAGGCCACCCGCCAATTGTTTGAACAAAACTGGGGCGTTCAATTGCAACCCGAACCTGGGCTTCGTATCCCAAATATGTTTGATGCCGCCTCTGACGGCAGCTTCCTTGGGCTTTACGTCGAAGGCGAAGACATTGCCCAATCCGATCCCGACATCCAGCATGTACACCACGCACTGCGCTCTATGGAATGCGTGATCGTTCAGGATTTATTTCTCAACGAAACGGCTAAGTTTGCCCATGTGTTCCTGCCAGGATCATCATTTTTAGAAAAAAACGGCACTTTTACCAATGCGGAACGCCGTATCTCGCCCGTTCGTAAAGTAATGCCCGCCTTGGCTGGCTATGAAGATTGGGAAATCACCCAGATGCTCTCGAATGCGATGGGTTATCCAATGAGCTACAGCCATCCTTCAGAAATTATGGAAGAAATCGCTCGACTTACTCCATCCTTTGCAGGTGTCAGTTTTGACAAGATTGACCAACTAGGCAGTATTCAATGGCCTTGCACGGATGAAGCACCAGAAGGTACGCCCACCATGCACGTAGAAACCTTTATGCGTGACAATGGTAAAGGGTTATTTATGCTGACAGAATTTGTTGCATCGCACGAAAAAGTAACCCAAAAATTCCCGCTTATCCTGACGACCGGACGCATCCTGTCGCAGTACAACGTTGGTGCACAAACACGGCGAACTGAAAATAATGCCTGGCATTCCGAAGATTTGCTGGAAATTCATCCTCATGATGCCGAGGATCGTGGACTGAAAGACCAAGACTGGGTAGGCATTAAGAGCCGCGCTGGTGAGACTGTATTACGCGCAAAGATTAGCGAGCGGGTTCAGCCTGGAGTAGTATACACAACCTTCCATTTTCCTGAATCCGGTGCAAATGTCATTACCACAGACAATTCAGACTGGGCAACGAATTGTCCAGAATATAAGGTGACGGCCGTGCAAGTCAGCAAAGTTACCCATCCTTCAGAATGGCAACAAAATTATCAAGCGTTTTCCGAACGGCAATTGGAACTGCTCACCAAGGAATAGATGATGTCCAGTAATGTCGTCATGCCAGAGCTTACCCCTGAATTGGGATGGCCCAGCTATCAACTAAGCAAGGTGGAGCGCTGGAAAAGCAACATACGTTCCGTACAACAAGATTATATCGCAGAAGAAGTGCCGATATCGCTTGTTTATAACGGCACACCCCATGTCGTCATGCTGTCCACTCCGACTAACTTGGAGGACTTTGCCTTGGGTTTCAGTATCACCGAAGGCATCATCGAAACAGCCTCCGAACTGCAATCTATCCACGTCTATAATCGTTCCAACGGCATAGAAGTGCGGATGGAAATTCCCAAATCCCGCTTCAGTCATTTATCCGGCAAAGGCCGGAACTTGACTGGACGCACTGGTTGTGGGTTATGTGGCGCCAGCACCTTGCAACAAGCTATTCGTCATCCTAAACCCGTGCAAGGCGAATTAAACCTTCCAGCGGCAGAACTTATTTCCGCATTGACGGCAATAAACCATCATCAACAACTTAATCAACTTACCGGAGCTGTACATGCCGCCGCATGGGTTGTGCCAGGGCAAGGTGTGCAATATGTCAGGGAAGATGTTGGTAGGCATAATGCCCTTGATAAACTCATTGGTTTGTTGTTACGTATAGGCAAGAATCCAGCGGCAGGATTTGTAGTTATTACCAGCCGTGCCAGCTATGAACTCGTACAAAAAGCCGCTAGCGTCGGTATTACCCTATTAGCTGCAATGTCCGCACCAACTGGATTAGCCATACGCCTAGCAGATGAAGCTGGACTTACCCTAGTCGGATTTGTCCGCGACAATCAGCATGTGGTGTACACCCACCCCGAGCGCTTGAACCACACCACTTATCCAACCTTGATTAAATCATCTAACTCTTAATGCACATCGAAAAACTGGTCTCAATGGCAAATGATATTGCCGATTTCTTTAATGCGGAAAGCGATAAAGAAATCGCTGCCGAAGGCGTAAAAAAACATATCCTGCGGTCGTGGGATCCGCGTATGAAAAAGGCAATTATCCAGCATTTCCAAGCAAATGGTGAAGGATTGAGTCCTCTGGCAGCAAAGGCTGTAAAGAAACTTGTGGAGATGGCTTAAATTAACTATCGGGTCTTATTCAATCATAGATAGCTGTAGTTTGTTCTATAAAGATCCTCTCAAAATATCTGTGATCGTTCACCTAAATGGTAACGGAAAGCCACCGGCAAAGGCTTGGCAGACATGGATAAATATGCGTTTAAAGAGGCACTGGGAAACCACTGATTTTTGATATGGTGCCAAGTAATGGCAACAAATTGGTTCATTGACTCTTACTACTAGGCCCTCCAAGGCTTCCACATGACGGGTTATGCTAACCCGTCATTCACGTTTTATCGATGGTAATACTTTTGAACTACTTGCCGCGTGAGCGGTTATGTGACATTTGAGGCACGTAACCTCGGATTCCACTACACTCCATCCAGGCTACCTTGCTCACGTTTTCCCGACGGTGGCATTGTTGGACCACGTTGAAACCCTACGAAGGGGGCAACATGCCGCGTCCGGCTCAAGGTGGCTGTTTGGCTCACGCCTACAGGCGCTGATTCTGCTGGCAAGCCACAGAGTCTACCTTGCGTGGCCTAACGTAAAGCTAAGGGGCGCGCCTGTCACGGAAGATTGGCGAAGCCACCGAAGCCGGAAAAATAACAAACCTTCAAAACCGCCACGAAAAGGCGCGTCCCTCTTGAGCGTAATGTTAGCCATTGGTTTCACGATTACTCCTAATTGCATTTTGTCTTTCCTGAATGCGTTTAGTTGCTTCCGATAGAGGCTCAAGCCCTACTTCTTGGCGCAGCAAATCAACTTTTTCTGGTTCTTTCATAGGCAAAGGAAAAGCAACTCCATTTTCGTCAGTGTCATGCTGAGTTCCATATATTTGCGGCTTACCAGACATAGTAAGTACCCTATCTTGTAAAAAGGCCAAGCACCATCCTTCTGCTTCACCTTGATGGACGGCTTCCCGTATCAAGATTAAACATTCGTCCATGAACTTTGTATCCAATACCGCGTGCTGAGCAATCAGCCACGCTGCTTCTGAGCCTTCCTTGCCAACCGCACTTATTGTAGGCCACCCATGACGACTTATGATTTCCTTGATACGTAAGTTGTTCTTTTCGTGGATCGCCTTAATTCTTGGGTGATACTCAACAGTGCCGAGTTCTCCACTATCAATCAATTCTTGCAGGATGCGTTGATCTTCCTCTTGCATTGATAGCAGATCATCTTGTAATTGTCGGTTCAACCCATGCCTCCTTGTAATGGCTAACGTATAGTAGACACCTTTTCAGGTGTATAGTAAAAATTAAAAATAGTGCGCATCATATTTACGTTTTAAATATTTTCAATGTGTTAACAAGCTATTTTATATTATCGAGCAGCTTATACATCTTGGTTTTACACCGATTACCCCATCAAACCGCCGCCAACCCCGCAATATTGTAGCCACAATCTACGTAAGTGATTTCCCCGGTAATCCCCGATGCCAGATCGGAACACATGAACGCGGCAGCATTGCCGACTTCTTCAATCGTCACATTTTTCCTGAGTGGCGCAGTATCTGCGGCTTTGTTCAACATGGCTTTAAAATCATTGATTCCCGATGCCGCCAAGGTACGGATAGGGCCTGCGGAAATCGCGTTAACCCGCGTACCTTCTGGCCCTAAGGCCACCGCCATATAACGGACATTGGCTTCCAAACTGGCTTTGGCAACGCCCATGACGTTGTAGTTGGTAATTGCCCGTTCCGCGCCTAGATAAGTCAAGGTCAACAAGGAACCGTTACGACCCGCCATCATCGCCCTGCCCGCTTTCGCTAAGGCAGTAAAGCTGTAAGAACTAACATCATGGGCAATCCTGAAATTGTCTCGGGTAGTGACATCGACATAATCGCCATTCAGTGCATCACGCGGCGCAAACGCGACCGAATGGACGATACAATCCAAACCGTCCCAATGCTTGCCCAGTTCAGTAAACACCGTGTCGATATGCTCATCAATGCTGACATCACATTCAATAATGATTTTAGAATTGCACTGTCCCGCCATATCCTCAACCCGACTTTGCAACTTGTCATTTTGGAATGTAAACGCCAGTTCCGCGCCTTCGCGGTGCATAGCCTGTGCGATACCCCATGCGATGGAACGGTTACTCGCCAACCCAACAATTAAAACCCGTTTGCCCTGCATAAAACCCATTGTTATGTCCTCGACTATTTATTGTTAAAATAAGCGAAAGTATCCCTGAGCTATATATTGATGTCCAGTCTTTTGTCTACCTTCCATTTGCTTACGCTTGTGAGGAGTAAACAAAGCGACATATCATTGGGCTGGCTGGATTTACACTGCTATCCAATAGATTCAAGTTTTAACTGTATCCGATTGAGTTTGCTGGTTTTATGCTATCCTCGCTTTGCTGACAGAAATATTGCAAAAACAACCATGATGATTCATCAGACATATTGAAAACATGCAAAAACAACTGACCGCCCGGGACTGGATTCTCTATTCGCTGCTTAGCTTATTGATATTATTGCTTTTGCTGGCAATGTACCAGATTGATCGACAATGGCTGAAATTGACCGAGATGGAAACCGCAATGTCAGAACAATCCAAGGATATGCGCGAATTGCGCGTTGCCGTTGCTTCTGGGGCAGTATCTAACAAACCGACTACAAATTCCACTGAGGCAAACGGAGACGTTGCCCAAGCCTTCAAACGCGCCTTAGCGGCTTCCCGCCTGCCTGATTATGCCCAGGGCGATTGGAGCGTTGATTCTTTTTCGACCAACATCAAGACCATTACGCCCTTGGTTTCCAGTGACTTATATGCTTCCAATGTGCAAAGTAATGTGTTGGAAAGCCTAATCACCCGCAACCCCGACACCTTAGAGTGGGAGGGCTTAATTGCCAAAAGCTGGAAGATTAGTGACGATGGTTTGGTGATTAGTTTCCAGATGCGTGACGATGTGAGTTTTTCCGACGGCCAGCCATTAACGGCAGAGGATGTGGTTTTTTCATTCGATTTCATTATGACCGAAGCTATCCAGGCACCGCGTGAACGTGCGTATCTGGAAAAAATTAAGGCTGTGAAAGCAAACGGTAAGTATGAAGTGGTATTCACCTTCAAAGAGCCTTATTTTGAGGCGTTGTCGCTGGCTGGCGGCATGTCTATTTTACCTAAGCACTTCTATGCAAGCTATGTGAAAGAACCCCAAAAATTTAACCAATCCAAAGGCTTGCTGCTGGGTAGTGGCCCCTACAAACTGACTGACCCCAAAAACTGGACACCCGATAAAGGTAATATAGAGCTGGTGCGTAATGAACGTTACTGGGGTGACGTACCGCCTTCCTTTAACCGTATCCTCTGGAAGGTCATCCAGAACGATAGCGCACGACTTACCACTTACCGCAACGGCGACATCGACTCATATTCGGCGCGTCCGGTAGAGTACCAAGAGCTGAAAAAAGACGAGCAACTTATCGCTAAAAGCCAGAATTTTGAGTACATGCCGCCAACAGTCGGTTACAGCTACATTGGCTGGAACCAGGAACGTGCAGGTAAACCGACGCGCTTCGCAGATAAGCGGGTCAGACAAGCGATGACTTACCTGACGGATGTAAGCCGTATTATCAAGGATGTACAATTAAATTATGCAGAACCTGCGGTTAGCCCATTCAGCAATACCAGCAAGCAACACAATGGCAGCCTGCAACCTTACCCATTTAATTTGGCCAAAGCCAAGGCATTGCTAACCGAGGTGGGCTATGAAGACCGCAACGGCGACGGGGTATTGGAAGATAAGTCGGGCAAACCCTTCGAATTTAAGTTGACTTATTTCCAAGCAAACGAGGATACCAAACGCATGGTGTTACTGTTGAAAGACTTGTATGCCCGGGCCGGAGTTCGGATGATTCCATTCCCTCAAGAATGGCCAGTGATGTTGGAAAACCTTGGTAAAAAAGATTTTGATGCGATAACGTTGGCTTGGACTAGCGGGATTGAAACCGATTTGTACCAGATCTTTCACAGTTCTCAGGCAATCAGTAACGGCGATAATTACATCAGCTACAAAAATCCTGAACTGGATAAGCTGATTGAGCAAGCACGTCGCACCGTCGATGAAAGCAAACGTATGCCTTTGTGGCAAAGTGCGGAACGAATTCTCTACGAAGATCAGCCTTACACCTTTATGATGCGCCGAAAAAGTTTGCTGTTTGTTGACAAACGTATCCACAATCTGCAAATGACCAAGTTGGGGTTGAACTTAGGGTCATTGCCGTTGGAGAACTACGTTCCTGTCGCCCAACAGAAATACACGCAATAAAACGAGGGCTATACGATGTTGACTTACCTGCTACGTCGTTTGTTACTAATGATTCCTACGCTATTGGGAATTACTATCTTGGTGTTTACGGTGATGGCGATGTCGCCGGGCGGGATAAGCGCACAAACGCTGATCGGCGGTACGGACATGAAACCGCAGGAAAAACAGGCCTTATTGAACTATTACAACAAACGTTACGGTTTAGATAAACCTGCGCCAGTACAATATTTGCGTTGGTTGAACAATGTCTCACCTATCGGTTTTACAATTGATGAACAAGGCAATCGCGGGGAGTTTTCTTTCAGCAAAGGCATGGATTTAGGGACTAGCTTTCAATACGGCAGACCCGTATCAGACATTCTCGCCGAACGCATTCCGATTACTTTATTGCTTAACCTGGTCACTATTCCCTTCACTTACTTAATTGCTATTTTTGTAGGCATGAAGTCGGCAGCCAATCGCGGCGGCTCGTTCGATGTGGGAATGGGTATGTCGATGCTGGCCTTGTGGTCTATTCCAACCATGCTGGCTGGAGTGCTGCTACTGGGTTTTTTTGGTAATGTGCAGCACTTTCAGTGGTTTCCGACTGCGGGTATTAGCAGCCGCGAGGCTCAGGATATGCCGTTCTTACCACATTGGGAACAAACTGGTTTTGTGCGTGGCTTCTTACTGGACAGAGTATGGCATCTGATATTGCCGGTCATCTGTTTATCTTACGGCAGTTTTGCAGCACTGGCGAAGTTGACACGCACTTCGATCCTGGAAAACCTAAATTCCGACTATGCTCGTACCGCTCGAGCCAAAGGCTTGGCGGAACATGACGTATTATGGCGGCATGTGTTCCGCAACAGTTTACTGCCTTTGATTACCATATCAGCAGGGCTTTTGCCTAGCTTATTGGCTGGCTCTTTGATCGTGGAAAATATTTTCAGCATTAATGGCATGGGCCAGCTTGCAGTGGAAGCGGTAAAAGGCCGCGATCGTGAACTGGTTTTGTCGATTACCTGGGTAAGCGGTTTTCTAACTCTAATAGGCTATTTGATAGCTGATTTCTGCTATACCTTGGCCGACCCGCGGGTAAGTTATGACTGAGACCACTGTAAGTCGTGAGTCCTTCTCCGCCCACATCTGGCGCAAAACGCTAGATGGAGTAGGCGTAAAAGTGGGCCTAGCCTGGATTGCATTATTAGTGTTTGCCGCCGTATTTGCGCCATTTCTGGCTAACTCCATGCCGTTATTGATAAGTAAAGACGGCATCATCTCCGCACCAGTGTTGCGCTACCTGTCTGTGGAAGACGCGTGGGTGTTGGCAACGTTCTTTATTGCGTTGGCTGTTTATCGGTTGCGACTTGGTTCCGGCAAGCGCATCTTGCTGTTTTTGCTAGGCAGTGCCGTTGCCGCCTTGCTGGTCAATATGTTTCTCAAACCGCCGGTTTTGGTAATCTACGATGATTTCCGCACAATCACTTACACCGACGTAGATTGGCGGATAATGCCGCCCATTCCCTATGCACCAACCGATTACTTGCGCGATTTAGGCAGCAAGGGTTTGGAAGCGCCCTTTAAAACGGAAGGTCATACTCACTTAATGGGTACCGAAGAAAATGGCGCGGACGTGCTAAGCCGGATGATCCATGCTTGCCGAATTTCGCTGAGCATTGGCCTAATCGCTTCCGGTATTGCATTGTTCATTGGTGTGATTGTCGGTGGTTTGATGGGCTATTTTTCTGGTATTGTCGATATGTTGGGGATGCGGTTGGTGGAGATTTTTGAAGATATTCCCACCCTGTTTTTGTTGCTGACCTTTGTGGCTTTTTTTGGTCGTAGCTTATACATGATGATGGTGATTATCGGCATCACCGGCTGGTCTGGCTATGCGCGTTATGTGCGTCAGGAATTCCTGAAATTACGCAAACAAGATTATGTGCAGGCAGCAGTAGCCAGCGGCTTACCACTCAGTTCAATCCTGTTCAGACACATGTTGCCAAATGGTGTCGCACCCTTACTGGTAGCGGTAAGTTTTGGCGTAGCCGGTGCAATTCTGTCTGAGGCTACCTTAAGTTTTCTGGGACTTGGCGTAGTGGATGCGCCGTCTTGGGGGCAAATGCTGGATCAGGCGGTCAAGTCATCGACTTTTAACTGGTGGATGGCGGCCTTTCCAGGCGGAGCGATTTTTATGACCGTGTTTTCGTATAACTTAATCGGCGAAGCCTTTCGCGATGCCATTGATCCCCAGCTCTCTCGCAAGGCTGGCGTAAACTAATGTCCCAGCCATTGCTGGAAGTCCGCAATCTGCATACCTATCTGCAATCGGGCGGGCGTGAAGTAAGAGCGGTTGATGGCATCAGTTTTAGCATTCCCAAGAGCGAAACTTTTTGCCTGGTCGGTGAATCAGGAAGTGGCAAATCCATCAGCGCACTCTCAGTAATTCGCTTATTGCCGCAAGATATAGCCACACATCCAAGCGGGGAGATCTTATTTAACGGTCAGGATTTATTGAAACTGGACGATCCAGCGATTCGCTCTGTACGGGGATCACAAATCGCAATGATCTTCCAAGAACCGATGACCTCATTGAATCCGGTATTGAGCATCGGCGAGCAAATCACCGAAGCGTTGCAACTACATCATCCAGGCATGAGCGATTCAGAAGCCGAGCAGCGGACGATTTTAGCATTAGAACAGGTTCAAATGCCCCATGCTGCTCGCCGATTTAGGGATTATCCGCACCAGTTGTCAGGTGGGCAGCGGCAGCGGGTAATGATAGCGATGGCTTTAGCTTGTGAGCCGCAATTGCTGATTGCCGATGAACCCACCACAGCACTGGATGTCACCGTGCAGGCTGAAATTTTGCGGCTGATGCGAAAATTGCAGGACGATACTGGCATGAGCATATTTTTTATCACTCATGATTTTGGCGTAGTATCCCAGATGGCGCAGTGGGTTGGCGTAATGCAGCAAGGCAAGTTGGTGGAAGTCGGCGCTTGCATAGATGTGTTGCGTAAGCCCCAGCATTCATACACTCGGCAGTTACTGGCTGCATTGCCGGAAAACTTATCAAAGCCAGTATTGGCTACGACTCAAAATCTGGATGAGCTATCGACGGCAGAACAAACACCGCTGGTGAAAATCCGCGACCTAAAAGTCTGGTTTCCCATTAAAAAAGGCCTGTTCCGCCACACAGTTGACTATGTTCGCGCAGTTGATGAAGTCTCGTTAGATATTCCGCAAGGCCAAATCGTCGCATTAGTAGGCGAATCTGGTTGCGGCAAAACCACCTTAGGTCGGGCGTTGCTGCAACTGGAAAAGCCAACTTCTGGAAGTGTCCAAATAGATGGACAGGAATTGACCGGGCTTTCCGCACACGAATTGCGTCCTTTGCGGCGAAAAATGCAGATTGCCTTCCAAGACCCACAGTCCTCGCTGAATCCACGCTTGCTCATCGAAACTACGCTAACCGAACCGATGAAAGTACACGGTATTGGCGGCAATGATGAAGAACGTATCGAACTCGCCGCGTTACTTCTGGAAAGCGTGCAGCTTAAGCGCGATTTTCTCTGGCGTTATCCACACGAATTTTCCGGCGGACAACGCCAACGTATCGGTCTGGCTCGGGCGTTGGCGCTGAATCCTGAATTTATTGTCTGCGATGAAATTACCAGTGCATTGGATGTTTCCGTTCAAGCGGAAATCCTGCAATTATTGTTGAGCATCCGTCAGCAGCGCAACCTGACCCTATTATTCATTACCCACAACATTGGCGTAGTGGAATACCTAAGCGATCAAACTGTGGTGATGTACAAAGGCAAGATCGTAGAACGCGGCAAAACAGCACAAGTTTGTAAAACTCCGCAACACCCTTATACACAGAAGTTGTTGGCTGCTGTGCCAAGATTAATTATGTAAATTTTAAAACCCTTAGTTAAAAAGTCATTTAATGTCCCTATCCACCAAAATATCAGTTAACGCTCCGGCAAGATTGCACATGGGTTTTATCGACCTTAGCGGATCATTAGGGCGTCATTTTGGCAGCATTGGCATCGCGCTGAACGAAATCAACACACGGCTAACCTTGACTCATGCAGATCAACGCTGTATTGCCGGTCCTTCTGCACAACGTGCCGGCCGTTGTTTAACCCAGTTATGCGATGCGTTAAACGTATCCGACCAAGTTAACATAACCATTGAAGCCGCAATCCCTGAGCATGTAGGTCTGGGGTCGGGGACGCAAATGGCCTTGGCAATTGGTACGGCATTAAATGCTTACTATGGTTTAGGGCTTACCGTACGAGACATTGCCTCGGTAATGGATAGGGGGTTGCGCTCAGGCATAGGCATCGGTGTATTTGAACATGGTGGTTTGGTTGTTGATGGCGGTCGTGGCGAAAATACCATTACTCCACCTGTACTCGTCCATCTGGATGTGACAGCAGACTGGCGATTTATCCTAGTGTTTGATCGGCGGGGGCAAGGTTTACATGGTGCACAAGAAATAGCCGCATTTGAAGCTCTTCCGGCGTTCCCACAACAGGAAGCAGAACATTTCTGTTATCTACTTTTGATGCAAGGCTTACCTGCCGTAGCGGAGCATGATCTTTTTAAATTCGGGGAAGTCATTTCTCACTTACAATCCGCTGTAGGAAAACATTTCTCTCCAGCCCAAGGCGGCATCTACGCCAGCAAGGAAGTCGCCAAGGCGATGGATTGGCTAGCGCAGCAAGGTGCTGCTGCAATAGGTCAAACCTCCTGGGGGCCAACTGGATTTTGTGCTGTTGAAACTGCAGAACTCGCGCAAACAATTGTCCAACAAGCTAGAATCGAATTTGCAGATTTGATTAATTTAGATTTTATGGTCGTGAGTGCAAATAACCAAAAAGGATCTTCTCGGTTAGTCACTTCAAGCAGTTAAAATCAGTAAAAATCGCCTAAAGCCCTTGGTGTCAAGATGCTAAAAGAACATCAGTCACTACAAAACACATCACCCAAACAAGCAATTATTTTGCTGATTGGAGTTTTAATCCTGATAGGCATTGGGGTTTATCACACTTATCCACCCAATCCATCTTCACTTTCTGCACCCTCAACTGTTTTTTCATCAATCCGTGCCATGTCTCATGTACGGATAATCGGCTCAAAACCACATCCCACTGGCAGTCATGAGAATGCCGAAATCCGTCAATATTTGGTAACTCAGCTAAAAGCATTGGGTTTTAAGCCAGAAATACAATCGACGTTGATGGTATCTCCGCAAAAAAAACAGGCAGGCAGAATCCATAATGTACTTGTGCGAATCCCTGGGGTACATACGGGTAAATCGTTACTGCTATCAGCTCATTACGATTCAGTACACACAGGACCTGGTGCCGCCGATGATGGCGCATCAGTTGCGGCAATTCTTGAAACGCTAAGAGCCATTAAAACGCAACCCACACTCCAAAATGACTTGATTTGTATTTTTACCGATGGTGAAGAAACAGGGTTACTTGGTGCAGAAGCATTTATTCAGCAACATCCTTGGGCAAAAGATGTCGGACTGGTACTGAACTTTGAGTACCGAGGCAATCGCGGCGCTTTCATGATGTTTGAAACCAGTCAAGGTAATGGCAAGCTGATTGAAGGCTTGGCTGCTACCGTCCCTTTCTTATCGGCAACCTCCTTGTTTTATGAGGTTTATAAGCACTTACCGAACGATACCGACTTTACCGTTTTTAAACGCAAAGGCATTCCGGGAATGAATTTTGCAGCGATTGAAGGCCTTACAAGTTACCACACACAACTGGATCGTCCTGAGTTCTTAGATCAAGGTACTTTACAGCACGAAGGCGACATCATGCTGAACTTGGTCAAACATTTTGGCAATGTTTCTTTAACTGATTTGAAAACAACAGATTACGTTTATTTTGATTTTCCTGGACTAGGTTTGGTAAATTATCCGGTGAACTGGATTATGCCACTTAACGGTATCTTATTGATACTGTGTGCTACGGTATTAACGTTAGCCTTGAAAACGAAAACAGTACGATTAAGTTCTATGGTTGCTGGGGCTATCGTATTTCCGTTCATCCTGTTCGGGATGGCAGTGGCTAGTCATTTATTATGGTTAGCTATCCGTCAATTACACCCCGAATATGAGTCGTTTATTCAGGGTGACACTTATAATAGCCACTGGTATTTGCTGGCTTTTGTTTTTCTCAATATTGGTTCGTTTAGTTTTTTGCAAGCTTATTTGTGCAAATGGTTGCGGCCTATCGAATTTGCCTTTGGGGTTATGGTTTATTGGTTAGTTTTGTTAATGGTGAGTAGCGTTTTCTTACCAGGGGTGAGTTTTTTGTTTTACTGGCCTTTAGCGACAATGCTCTTGCTTGTAAGTGTTGTTTTTCTAAAAAAGAAAAATACCCAAAAACCAACTAATGCATTGTTGTTATTTATTGGCAGTATTCCCAGCATTCTTATCTTTGCGCCCTTTATAAGTAATTTATTTATTGGTTTAACACCGCAAATGATCGGTGTGGTAATTGTTTTCCTGTTGCTTTTATTGGGCCTTCTAACGCCTCTTATGGAAGAGATCGGATTGCGAAGATTGCTAGTAAAATCCTCGCTAATGTTAGGTTTAGCCGCCCTGATAGCAGGTTCATTAACTTCTGGTTTTGATGCAAGTCGCCCACACCAAAATACTTTGTTTTACGCACTTAACAGTACGCAGCAGCAAGCCTTTTGGTTATCATCGGACAAACAACTTGATGAATGGACTTCGACTTATTTTCCTAATATCGAAGCGAAACGGCAACTGTCAGAACTATTCGGTGATAACTCCCCTTCCCTGTGGGCGGCTTCAGCACCGCTGTTAACCTTGCCATCGCCCACAATCGAAACGCTAGAAGACAGCGCTATAGCTGATAAAAACTCGGACAAAAGAAAGATTAGGGTAAGGATTAAATCGCCAAGGCATGCTCCCAAGATAAAGGTCACTATCGAGGGGATTGATGTCCTTTACTCAAAAGTCGCTGGACAATTATTTTCACAATCCCCACAATCTCATTGGAAGCTAAACAGTGTTGACTTAATTGACGAAGATCTTATAATCGAATTCATCGTTAAAACTGGCGCACCTTTTACGGTAAGGGTTATCGACCTTTCATATAGTTCACCTGCCGCAATCCTAATGCCTAGGCCATCATTTATGGGGATCTCTAAAAATTCAAAAAACTCCTTCTCCCTTCGGGAGAAGGTTGGGATGAGGGGTTTAAAATCAAGTATTTACAATCCTCACCCTAGCCCTCTCCCAGAGGGAGAGGGCATTTTTAGAGATTCCCTTATGATAAGTAAACCCTCTGAATTCAGTGACACTATCGCCGTTGTTAAGGATATTAGGTACAAATAACATAAATTGGCATTATTAAATAAATCCACCCTTCTAAATCTCCGTTCCATTTCAGCATTAATAGCATGACGGAATATTTAAGCATTTCCTGGCTCTTGCTGTAGTAGCACTTTGATTTGAGCTGCAATCGTGCCAAGAAATGCCGAAACAAGCTATTGTAGCCTTACACGGTATAGGCCTCAGCCTTTAATTGGGAATGCAGTTGGCTGGGGATAACGTTCTCATAAAGACTCCAATGGTCTCTCATCACGTTGGTGTGGAGGGCTTCTAATAACTGTTCCCCTTTTTTTGCTACCGCGAGAACCCAAAACGCACGGAGGCTTGTGAGGTAATTAGCTACAATTAACAAGTGATTTTATACTGTCCTATAAGGCTATCAGCTTGGCTCCATCTCATCTCAAATAGAGTATAGAGGATCTCTACCCCCCCTCTCCCTCTGGGAGAGGGGGGTTGTAAATGTCTGATTTTAAATCCCTCATCCCAACCTTCTCCCGAAGGGAGAAGGAGTTTGTTGAATTTTTAGAGATCCCCTATAGGTATTTATACGGATATTTTTCAATCCTTAATTCCGTATAATTAAGCGAAATTTAATGAATATAGCGAAGAATTGTGGAACACTTTTTCTCCTTAATGTTCTCGTATCTCAATATATATTCAAAAGTCCCTAAGTTCGTTGCCTACGTTCCAAATATGGCGTGCGACAAGTGGTTTTTTATAGGTTAAAACGACAAAAGTTAGTAATTAAAACCCATTAAAGTAATATGCCTATGTTTCTAAATTTTTTCTTGATCCCTCTGATTGCAACGCTTGTTTTTATAGCGGCTTTGTACCCTTATGCTTTAAAAATAGGTTTCACGGACAAACCTTGCCATAGAAAACAACATAAAAACCCCACTCCCCTTATTGGGGGCTTGGCAATCTATTTATCTATATTGGTGACACTCCTTTCGAATAATAACCCGTTAGCCAACCAATCAGCCTTTATTTCTGCAATTACGTTATTGGTTTTTGTGGGCTTGATAGATGATTACAAAGGCCTTGGTGTGAAAATCAGGATGGTTGCCCAAATTGCTGCCGGACTTATAATGGCTGAATATGCTGATATAAAAATCAACAGCTTAGGAAATTTATTAGGTTTTGGGGGGATTTCTCTTGGCATTTACGCGACAACTTTTACTGTTTTTGCCGTAGTAGGAGGTATTAACGCTTTCAATATGATTGATGGAATTGACGGTTTGGCTGGCAGTTTGACCCTTATATCAATTTCATCGCTAGCGATGGTGGCGTGGATGGGTAATGATAGCGTCCTCTTTAGCTATTGCTTGGTTTTTGTTGCCTGCATATTGGCTTTCCTATCAATGAATTTGCGGATTTTCGGACGCACGAGTGCCAAAATATTTTTAGGCGATACCGGAAGCACCTTGTTTGGCTTTACCGTATGCTGGCTTGCCATTGATGCGTCACAGGGAGAAAATGAGCTGATTACGCCATCAACCGTTCTATGGATCATGGCTCTGCCGCTGTTCGATTCTGTTTGCATCATGTTGCGACGCATACGAAAAGGTAGATCCCCATTTAATCCAGATAGGGAGCATTTGCATCATATTTTTAACATTGCTGGTTACAGCAATAACTTTACCCTCATTTTAATACTTATTAGTTCAATTGCTTTATCCGTTATAGGATTAATAGCAAGCCGTTATCTTGGCGCTCAAGAACCGATATTATTCTGGTCTTTCATAGGTATTTTTGCCAGCCATTATTGGCTCATGACTCATTCCTGGAAAATAATGAAAATATCTCGTTATCTTCGTGTTACGAAAGTCCTAGACAGGCGAGTTGAAAACCAAAGGAAATCAGAAGATCGAAGGTCTGGAGTAGAAAGACGCTATATCCCCTCTGGTCACGATTTAGAAGAATTCTATCGCTCTTCTGGCGGACTTATGTCTGATTTACTCGGTCAACGCTTACAAAAAAATGGGGCAATAGATAGAAGATCGGTAAGGAATATTTTTAAAAGTAGGCAAAAGGTATCTGTAAATAAACGCTTTGTGGATGATAGAAGACGCATTATTACAGGACAGTCCTCAGTGAGCCATAGTAAGGAAAAGTAAAGTAAAGAACTTCACCATTCACCAAATCCTCTGATTATCATCCTGAGATTTATTGATTTAGCTGTAGTTTTTTAAATCGTGAATAATTTAATAAAAATGCGCGGCATCATATAGTGAAACATAAAAATTCGCTCTATAAAATTTATCCATTGTTTTCATTCAAACCTAAAAGCCACCATTTTCATGATAGACATAACGCATCTCGTGTTGGAATGTAAAAAATCAAACAACAGACCTTTTAACATTCTATTCATTTTTCCCCTTGAGTGCTCTATTAATGGCCTAACCCTACTATTTATAGAATTGTTGAAGGTTTCTAGGATATCTACAAGTAGTTACTTGATCTGTTGTAATACATGAAGATTTTTGGCGGAATCCAGAAGCGAATAAGCAATTTAAATTCCGATCATATTGCAATTGCTCGGGGCATGATTTGGGTTGCTTTATTTGTCTTCTTGGGAAAAATTGCAGGTGCTGCCAAAGAAATGGCAATAGCTTATCGATATGGCATAAGTAACGAGGTGGATGCCTATCTTTTTGTTTTTAACCTACTTAGCTGGCCTGTCAGTGTTTGGTTTAGCATTCTTACGTATGTACTAGTCCCACTCGCGGTACGTATTCGAGAAAATACGCCAGCAGAGCTTAGTCGTTTCCGAGCCGAGCTTCTTGCTTTTGCTTTAGTACTGGGCGTCAATTTGGCTCTTCTTGCTTGGTTTGGTCTGCCCGTATTGCTACGCTCATCGTGGCTGGGGCTTTCAGCGCCTACGGTAAGCATTGCCACCGCCATAGTGCCTATGATGGCGGCGTTAGCCCCATTAGGCTTACTCGTAAGTCTTTTTTCTGCATGGATGTTATCTTCTGGGCGGCATGCCAATACGTTACTGGAAAGCGTGCCTGCAATAGCGATTTTGGTGGCAGTGCTAGCCATCCCGCAGAATGGCGTAGAACCCTTGGTTTGGGGGACATTGGCAGGATTCATGATGCACTCTCTTGCCCTTGCTTCACCTTTAGCGTGGAACAGAGAATTAGAAATACCTCGTTTTACCAGTCGGTCATCCCAGTGGCCTTCATTTTGGCAGGGTTTTGGTGTCATGCTAATTGGTTCTGGACTTGGAAGTTTTAACGGCATTATTGACCAATTTTTTGCTGCTAAATTAGGTGTCGGAGCCATAACAACTATTAGTTACGCCAACCGTATTTTAGCGTTAATTCTTGGTCTCGGCGCTACCGCAATAGGTCGTGCTACATTGCCCGTTTTCTCCAGAATGAAATCAAAAAATACTGAACAACTCCAACGAGTTGCCATGTTTTGGGTGTGGTTAATGTTAGCAATAGGCGTTGTCACTATGATTATTAGCTGGTGGCTCGCTCCGTGGATAGTGAAATTGCTTTTTGAGCGTGGTGCATTCACAGTAGCCGACACTATAGTTGTGACAGATATTTTTCGTTATGGATTGGGTCAGGTACCTTTTTATTTTCCCTCGTTGGCTTTGGTCACCTTATTAGCGAGCCACGGAAAGCAGAAGTTAATAGCTATTAGTGGAGCTACCAACCTGTTTGTTAAGACAGGTGCAAATTACTTTTTGATTCCTTTGCTAGGGGTGAAAGCTATACTTCTTTCGTCGGGAATCATGTACATGGTTTCATTATTTTTGCTATATTGGTTTGCGACCTCTTTATCTAAATCAAAACAAACAACTTAAATAAATTCAATATGCATCTACTGATTTTTATACATTCCATGAGAGATGGAGGTGCCGAACGGGTATCCGCCAATCTTGCAAATTATTGGGCTGGCAAGGGCTGGCAGGTTACCTTGGTAACTTTGGTGTCGAAGGATGACGATGTCTACGAACTGAGTCCCTTGATTAATCGAATTTCTTTGAACAGCGCTGACGTAAGCAGTAATGCGTTGGCGGGATTAGTAAACAACATTCGCCGCGTAATCAGGCTGCGACAGATACTACGTCAGATTCAACCGGATCTAGCTATGGGGATGATGACTACAGCCAATGTATTGCTGGCAATGGCAGCTTGGGGGGTGTCCATTCACACAGTCGGTGTAGAACACATCCACCCCCCACGTCTACCAATGGGGTTTTTATGGGAAACTTTACGCCGTTACACTTATGGCTTATTGAATGTTGTGACAGCCTTGGCCAGTGAGGGTGAAGAATGGATAAAGAGCAATACGAATGCCAAAAAAGTTTTGGTGATTCCGAACTCTGTCCATTGGCCCTTGACCACCGAAGATCCTCAAATCAACCCAAATACGACTTATCCTCTTGACAAGAAACTGTTGCTTGCCGTTGGGCGACTGAATACTCAAAAGGGATTTGATTGGCTGATTGAGGGATTTTATAGTCTTGCACATAAACACCCCAATTGGGTTCTGGTGATACTCGGCGAAGGTTCCTTGCGACCACTGTTAGAGAAACAAGTTTTTGAATCTAAGCTAGAAAATTGTATCTTTCTTCCTGGCCGGGCTGGCAATATCAATGAATGGTACGAAAAAGCTAATTTGTTTGTAATGAGTTCCCGTTTTGAAGGGTTTCCAATGACCTTAGTCGAAGCGATGGCATACGGTTTACCAGCGGTAAGCTTCGACTGTGACACTGGGCCTCGTGACATAATCCGTCATGAAATTGACGGTTTGTTGGTGCGTCCTGGAAATGTGGCTGAATTAACTGCTGCTCTGGATCGATTGATGAGCGATGACTTGCTCATAGAACGTTTCTCGAAACGGGCTGCAGAGGTTAGAGAACGATTTTCTAGAGAGCGAATTGTTGCCATGTGGGAGAAACTGTTTGAAGACGTATTACATGAAAACAAATAACTCCTTGTTTACATGGCTTAATCAAATTAAAGAAACCTTTAATAATTCAAATTTTTTTCAAAGTTCCATGCACTTTAGGTTAGTTTTGAGGAAGTTTTGGTAGCTTACGCGAAATGGTTATATTGAAAAGCCAATGCTAAATAAACTGCTTATTTTGTTCTCTTTTTTGTTAGCCCTAGTCGGTGGAACAGGATTATATTCTCTTTTTCCATTACTCATGAACCTATCGCATCTAGCTGGTTTTTTAGTTTTTTTATGGGTTGTACTGCAGCAGTATCGCTACACTGGCGCAGAATCGATTAAATTTGAATATGATAAATGTCTGGTGTTTTTCTTATACACTTGTTTTTTATTGGCGTATTGTCTTCGGGAGATCCTGGTTTCTTCAGAATACCAATTCAATGCCTTTGGAGGCACTGAAGGCACCCTGCGCCAATATGCGGATCTGTTTCGAGGGATTGTTGGCTTTCTGATCGTGGGCGTAACCTATCGAGCCGTGGGCAATTCAAAAATTTTTATTATTTTACCGTTGTTATGCCTTGTAATCCTTTTGGCTGGGCTTTTTCTTGAGAGTTATGGAATTATCGATTTCAATGTTAGGGATCACAAAAAATATGAATCTTTAACAACCGAAGGAAATTTGTTACAGCGCCCTGGTGGTTTTTTGAATGCCAATATGACAGCGGCAATAGCTTTGATATGGCTTTATATTACGTTTGAGTCTAAGAGCAAAGCACCTGTAATAATAAAAGGGCTTGCATTGCTGATAACGTTAGCTGTTTGTTTGTTGACGCAATCGCGTGCGGCGATACTATTTTTAACGCTTTATGTGGTTTATAAGCTTATTGTGTTAAGGAATATAAGCTTTCTGGTATCGGTCATATTTGCCGGCCTTTTAATATTGTTAGCCGCTCACTATTTCGAACTTGATTTTGTAAAGGAATTGCTAGATAAATTTTCATCCAGGGCTGACAGCGGTGAAGGCAGCGCTCAGGAACGGTCTCATGTGATCGTCCTTGCAATTAACAGTTTTTTTGATGCTCCCATCATAGGCAATGGAATTTTCTCTGTATCAAAAACAATTGGCCGCGGCGTATCGTCTCACAATGAATTGCTAGAAGTGCTGGCAAATTTCGGGCTGATAGGTTTCTTTATGATGTCATTGTTATACTGGGCTTTTTACCATAAAAGCTCTTTTACTTATACATCATTATGTATTTTGCCTACGTTATTATTTAGCCATAATTTCTTTGAGACCATTGGCTATCAGTCTGCCTTAGCATTCGCATATTTCACTGACACCAATGAAGAAGCCTAGGAAAACCAGCCCTATTGACACTCTGTTTAGAGAATTAAAAAATGTAAAAATAGTAAACATTATCAGTTTCACTTAATAAAAACAACGAGTTGAAAAAGCAACGGACTCCCTCTCCTGCTGGAGAGGGTTGGGGTGAGGAGAATAAAATCAACTATTTACATCCCTCCCAGCCTTCTCCCTCGAAGGAGAAGGGGCAGTTGCTTGTGTAGATACCAATGCATCCCAGGTGGGATTTTTTCTAAAAATATAGATTAAACATAAATTTGATGAACGCTAAATACATACTCCGGTTTGATGATTTTTGCCCGACAATGAACTGGATTGTCTGGGAGCAAATTGAGGCCATTTTGATTAAGCACAATATCAAGCCGATTGTCGCAGTTGTACCTGATAACCAGGATCCGAATTTAGTTACTGCATCCCCACAGGAAGATTTTTGGGAACGTGTCAGGACTTGGCAGGCTGCTGGCTGGGTTATTGCCATTCATGGATACCAGCATCTCTACTCAACGTGCAACGCCGGTCTTATGAGAAAAAACCAATATAGCGAGTTTGCCGGATTGCCCTACGACGAGCAACGAACTAAACTCGAAAAGGGGCTGGCTATCTTCGCAGAACACAACGTCCGCGCAGATGCTTGGATTGCACCGGCCCATGCCTTTGATGAAAATACGGTAAAGGCATTACTGGATTTAAACATTAACGTGATTAGTGACGGCTTTTACTTGCGGCCAGTAAAAAGACTAGGAGCATTATGGATTCCCCAGCAAATATGGCGATTCAAACCGATGCCTTTTGGCCTATGGACGGTTAGTCTCCATCACAACGGCTATTCTGATAGTGATATAAAAAAACTTGACCACGATATTAGCAAGTTTGCACCTGATATTATTTCATTCGATCAGGCAATTAGTGACTTTTCGGCTAAGGAAGTAAATGTGCTGGATAATGCCATGGATATATACTGGCATTGGCTGCTACAAGTAAAATTAAAGCTTTTGCCTGTTGCCGGCCAAATCAAACAATTGCTAAAAAATGGCATAAAACAGTAACTCCTTATAATTTAGCTATCATAGGCTTTAAATTGTAGGCGTGTTCCCAGCATTAATTTTTAAGCTTAAAACCTGTGATAAAAATTTTTATTTAATGTACTTATTTTCAATCAAGAAAAAATGAAAATTTTGATTTTTGTTTCATCAATGTCAGGAGGTGGAGCCGAAAGAGTTGCATGTACTCTTGCTAACACATGGGCATATCGTGACAACCAAGTCACACTGATGCCTACTTTCTCCGGGCGTGGCGACTGTTTCTTTCCCTTGTCGCCAGCAGTCAAGCTTGTATATTTAGCTGATTTAGTCTCAAACACAAAACGTACACTCAGTAATCAGATTATCCGTTTACGAACACTCCGTGATTTTATACGTTCGGAGAATCCAGGCGTGGTTGTCTCTTTATTGGCCAATGTCAACATAGCAGTTATTTTGGCTTCATTTGGCTTAGGGATACCTATTATCGTTTGCGAACACACCGATCCTTTTGTTAAACCGTATTCAAGGTCTTATTTTTGCCAGGTTGGCTGTTTTTTTACCTACCCATTCGCAGATACCCTAACAGTACTCACTGATTCAGTTAAATCTAAATGCAATGCGCTGATCTGGAAACTTCCCAATATAGAAGTTATGCCGAATCCCATTTCTGAAGAAATTCAACATCTCCAGCATGTTGGCGGCAAATCGGCAAACAAACATCTATTAGGTGTTGGTAGGCTTATTGAAGGAAAGCAATTTGCCACCCTTATTAGAGTATTTGCCCGCTTAGTAAAACGACATCCTAACTGGTCTCTTCGTATTGCTGGGGAAGGGCCTCTCAAGGATGCTTTAACGCAACAAATTACTGATCTTGGCCTCACTGAGCATATTGAACTGTTAGGACAAATATCTGATATTGGAAAAGAGCTTGTTGAAGCAGATATTTTTGTTTCCACATCAAGACATGAAGGGTTTCCTATGGGGTTACTTGAAGCTATGGCGATTGGCCTGCCTTGTGTAACTTTCGATTGCCCTAGTGGGCCGCGAGAAATCAGCTCAAATGGTGAGTTTGCTCTATTGATACCCTTAAATAACGAAGCAGAGCTAGAACTCGCTTTAGAAAAATTAATGACGGATGACGCATTAAGAAACACGCTCGGAAGTAACGCTCGTGCATCCGTTATTGCTCGTTATTCCTTGGATAAGGTACTGCAGAAATGGGATTTGCTTTTTAAAAAAGTCGGAATTGCTAATCCAAGCCAACAACCCAAGTAAATGTTGCGGCAAATAGAGCCATGAATTTTTTTTAGGCGCGTTAAGACTTGGAGATTAAAGCGCGACTAGATAAACCATTAAGCAACAAAAAGCTTTATAATTATCCGAATTAATTAACCAGCAGAAAGCAAAATGCCCGCATTAGTTATATCCATCGATTTTGAGATGTTCTGGGGGGTAACTGACTCTAAAACTATTGAAAATTACGGTGCCAATGTTTTAGGTGAGTGGCAGGCAATCCCAGCCATACTGAAGCTATTTAAACAGTATAATGTTAACGCAACATGGGCTACTGTTGGTATGCTCATGTGCAAAGATTTCAAACAATGGTCTAACTTGCGACCTTCCATAATGCCCCGTTATACAAGGGGAAATTGCTCAACTTACTCGGTTTCAGCCTTGGCGCGCGAATTGCCGAAGCTTTTCTTTGCACGGCCTCTGGTCGAACAAATACTGGCAAGTAACGGTCAAGAGCTTGCAAGCCATACTTATAGCCATTTTTACTGTAATGAAGAGGGTGCCACTGTCGAGCAGTTTGTGGCAGACATAGAATGTGTTAAAGAAATTTTTGGAGAATACGGAGTCCAGCCAACCAGTTTAGTATTTCCACGCAATCAAGTTCTCGATGAATATCTAAAAGTATTATGGGATGCGGGGATTAGTGCCTATCGAGGGAATCAGGATCATAAGTTATATCAGGATGGACACTTGGTAAAAGAGGGTTATGCCCAACTATTGCGTGCCTTGCGAATTGCCGATTCTTACCTGCCCTTAACTGGCAACCACACTTGTCCATTACCCACTAACACCCCAAAAGGGCAACTCATAAACATTCCTGGCAGCAGATTTCTC
This sequence comes from Methyloglobulus sp., assembly GCF_040079455.1. Lineage (GTDB taxonomy): Bacteria > Pseudomonadota > Gammaproteobacteria > Methylococcales > Methylomonadaceae > Methyloglobulus. Next base: position 28,760 of record NZ_JBEBKJ010000022.1, read on the forward strand.
CGTCCTGTGTCGGGTTACTCGTTGCTTGATAGGTCGCATTTAAATCGAGCGAAATCTGGCATGCTTGAGGCAGCGAGAGAAAATCGTGTTTTCCATTTATGGTGGCATCCTCACAATTTTGGTAATCACACACAAGCCAATCTCATCAATCTTGAGAAACTATTAAAATACTATCAAACCCTGAGCCAGGAGTACGGAATGCGTTCGTTGACAATGAGAGAGCTAGATATGTCATGCAGAATACATTAGCCAGGCTTGATAACAATACACATTAGGGGATCTCTAAAAATTCAAAAAACTCCTTCTCCCTCTGGGAGAAGGTTGGGATGAGGGCTTTAAAAACAAACATTTACAACCCTCACCCTAACCCTCTCCCAAAGGGAGAGGGGATTTTTAGAGATCCCCACTAGACAATTTGGGCTATATCTTGATACTACCATGGCTACTTGATGGGATTGAACGGTAAGCTATAGCTTCAATTAACAGGCTTTGAGTAATGCAATGCTCTGCGTAAGATAAAACAACGTTTAATATTTAGTGTTACATACATACGCTATGTGCGTTTAGGCTCTATCTGGAAAGTAAGTTTATATATGAAAAATAATTGGAATGTCTGCTTTGCAGAAATTGGAGTTACTCATTGAAAGTAATGCATATTATCACTGGGCTTACTGTTGGTGGCGCAGAAACTGTGCTCAAACGTTTAATTGAATTTGATATTGCAAACAAAGATAATATCGTTGTGGTGTCTCTAACCTCGCTGGAGGTTATAGGTCAAATGTTGCGTAATAAGGGCGTAACAGTACATGCTTTAAACATGTCGACATCACCGCTAGGTCTTTGCACTGGGTTATGGCAATTACGAAATTTGATTCGTCAATATCAGCCGCAAATCGTGCAAACGTGGATGTATCATGCCGACCTAATCGGTGGCTTGGTCGCTTATTTGGCGGGACAACGCAATATCGTCTGGAATATACGCTGTTCAGCAGTACCCAAAAAAAACAAGTTGACCATCGCTGTTGTGCGGATCAGCGTCTTATTCTCGCATTGGTTACCCAAAAAAATTATTTGTGTCGCCGAAGCTGCCAAAGAGGTGCATATTGGCTACGGCTATGATGCCACGCGCATGGTTGTGATTCATAATGGCTTTGATTTTGCCGACTTTACTGCAAGTAAAGCGCAAATAGCCACACTAAAACAGAGTTGTCGTTTTTCCGAGAACGATACTGTAGTCGGGTTGGTCGGGCGATTCCATCCCGAGAAGGGACAAGAAAACTTTGTTAAAGCCGCAGCAATTGTTGTGGCTCATTTCCCTCAGACGAAATTTTTACTAGTGGGTCGTTATTGTGATGCTAATAATAAACAGTTAATGGCTTGGCTAACTGAGCGTAATTTACATCAGCATTTTGTGTTGTTGGGCGAACATGGCGACATACCAGTATGTCTTGCTGCCATGGATATATTCTGTATGCCGTCACGTAACGAAGGTTTTCCAAATGCATTGGCGGAAGCAATGGCAATGGGCTTGCCTTGCGTGGCGACCAATGTAGGTGACGTAGCTATCTTAGCCGATAAAACCGCCATCTTAGTTGAACCAGAAAACGAGCATGCCTTGGCGCATGGGCTTTTGGAGATGCTTGCTTTGCCTGTTGAACAGCGCCAGAAAATGGGACAGTGCGCTAAAGAACGAGTAGTACACGAATTTTCAATAGAAAAAACACTATCGCGTTTTGAAGAGGTCTACCAAGAAGTCATATCAGAGAGTACGACATAATGTGTGGCTTTACGAGATATTGTAAGTGCAGTATCCATCAATGCTTCTGATATTTTACATCGCATTGGCAAACACCATTGCTCTCCGAGCCTTAATTTAGCGAAATTTGGTATTGGCGCGGGATTGGTGTCAATTTGTCGCCCACACGCCATCAACTCATACCTTCTTCAGAATGACTTTATATAATTGATTTTAATAGTGGTTTTATAATTATTAAGAGCTACTATAAAGCCTCTACCTGAAGGGAGAAGGAGCTTTTTGATTATAATTAGAGGTTTTCGTAACATTGCGTACCAAATCAATTGGAAGCTAACGGCTATAAACTTGGTTGGTGTGGTCATTCTGATAATGAAACGGTGTTAGCTTGTTTTGATGAGTGGGAAATTGAAACCACCGTTAAAATCTCTTGGTATTTTGCTTTGCCATATGGAACAAACAAGCCTGTCAATTGACTTGAGGACGCAAGCTTAGCAAAACCTTGTGTCACTCTTGGCGCGGTCAGAGCGAAGTCGGTTGTACTGCTGTTTCAGGCATGATTTGAATAGTTAGGATATGAAAGTGAATAAGAAAGTATTAACCATCATTACCCGCCTTAATGTTGGAGGGGCAACAAAGCATGTCACTTGGCTCTCAGCAGGCCTAAATCACATTGGTTGGTCTGGGTTATTAGTTTGCGGTCTTGTTGAGGATGACGAGGATGATATGGCAAAGTTTGCAACTGATCACAGCCTAGAAGTACAGTATCTGAAGTCGCTTAAGCGCAGTATCGATTTTCGGAACGATTTTATAGCGATTAGGGATATTTATAAGCTGCTTTGTCGCTATAAACCCTCCATCGTGGATACCCACATGTCCAAGGCTGGGTTGGTAGGCCGCATTGCCGTTATGAGCTACAATCTGGTTCATGGAGATAAGATCAAAACAGTCCATACTTTTCATGGACATACTTTTCATGGATATTTTTCGCCTATCAAAGAAAAGATTTTTTTGTGGATTGAGAGATTCTTGGCACGTTTTGGAACAGATGTCATAATCACTATTAGCCCTCAACAGCAGACTGAAATTCTCGATACCTATAAAGTCGGATGTAGGTCTCAGCATAGACAAATCAATTTAGGGATAGATATTAGTTTCGCGAATTCGTTAAATAAATTTACTTTAAGAAAAGAACTACATATAACAAATGACAGCAAGGTTTTTGGCATAGTTGGGCGCATTGCCGAGATAAAAAATCATCGTCTGTTTATCGATAGTGCCCGTGAGTTTCGGGTTCGAAACCCTGATAGCAATGTACATTTTGTCATCATTGGGGATGGGGAAAAGTCGTATGTTGATGGGCTTAAACAGTATGCCAGTGATATTCCAAGCTTAATCTTCGCTGGGAATATAACAAACCCTAGCGACTTCTATGGAGCGCTCGATTATTTAGTGCTGACTTCCAATAATGAAGGTACGCCAGTTTCAATCCTGGAAGCTTTTGCATGCGGCATTCCGGTAGTATCAACGTGCGTCGGCGGGGTTATCGATTTGATTGGTAAGAACGAGCGTGGGCTGCTTGTAGCCGCAGATTCCATCCAGATCGCGGATGCATATGCACAGATGCTACAAACCGATCACACCGTTACAACCACTCGCGCCAGACAATTTGTTGAAGAACATTATTCAGTCAGTGGCTTGGTTAACAAGATTGACAATCTTTATCATGAATTAGTAGGAGAGAAACTATGAAAAAACTTGTATTTTGGGAGATGAATGAGATCAATTTTGAGTTTGTTTCATACTACATTCGTCAGGGTAAGCTTAATAACTTTAAAAGCTTTATCGAAAAGCACGGACAATACACAACATTTGCTGAAAAGAAGTATGAAGAGCTTGAACCGTGGATTCAGTGGCCAACAGTAAGGACAGGTTTGGACTATAAAGATCACAAGGTCTTTCGATTAGGTGACATGGTTGAAAGTAGCATTAAACAACACTGGGAAATCTTGGAGGATAGAGGGCTTACCGTGGCGGCCGTCTCTCCTATTAATGGGGTAAACAACACAAGAAACTCCCCATTTTGGATTCCTGATCCTTGGGTAAATACCAGGGTTAGTGGGGATGGCTTCGCTTACCGGATAACTAAAGCCATCAAGCAAGCGGTAAATGACAATTCCGAGGAGAAATTGGGCTTCGCAACTGCGTTAGCCATTGTCGAAGGTCTGCTAACAAAAACACAGCTAAGTAGTTGGAAAACCTATTTGAAAGGTATTGTAGGCTCGTTAAAGAAACAACATTGGTCGAAAGCCATTGTCCTGGATCGACTTTTAGCTGATATTTTTATCGCACTATGGAATAAGCATCAGCCTGATTTTTCGGTATTATTCCTCAACTCCGGCGCGCACATTCAACATCACTACATGTGTAGCTCACCTGCTTATACGGGCGATGCAAAAAATCCTAGCTGGTATGTACCTAAGGGAGCGGATCCCCTTCTTGAGATACTTGAACTCTATGATTCTATACTTGGGGAGCTTGATAACTTGCCGAACACGCGATTGATGGTGTCTGTAGGGCTACAACAAGTTCCTTATGAGAAAATTACCTACTATTGGAGGTTGAAAGATCATGGACAATTCTTGAAAAACATTGGTATTGATCACACCAGTATCCAACCGAGAATGACACGGGATTTCTTAGTTGAATTTGAAAGCCCAGAAGCAGCCGCAATAGCTGTACTTAAGCTAAAACAGGTTATGTCGCGAGATGGTGTTCAAATGTTCGGTGAAGTGGAAAATCGAGGTAAGGATATCTTCGTGACATTAACTTATCCAGACGTGATTGGTGATAATTTCTCGATAAATGTCGATGGTAAGGAATACGCCAATTTCGAAAAAGATGTCGTTTTTGTTGCTATCAAAAATGGCCAACACGATACCGTAGGCTGTTTTATGGACAATCAGTTAAAACCCGGAGATCTTGAACAACACTTTGCCTTGAAAAATATTTTTGGCATGGTGATGCAGCACTTTGGGGTCAAGATGAAAAACTCGTTAGCAGCCACATGATTTTGAGGGAGGTTGAGCTTGCTCTTGCAGTTGTTCATGCCGGAATTGATAGACCGATAAAGGCTTTAACAAAGAATTTGGTGTCCAAACACCTTAGCGTCAAATGCAAATTAGCTTCAAATTTTAGATAAGATTATATCTACCGGAGTGAAAAAATTGTTTCGCTACGCTGATTTATTGATTTGGCTTCTTGAAGTTTTAATTCAATGTATATCTTAGGCATGCGAAGTGTGAATGACCCTGAAAGGAAGGCTCAAGAAGGCTTAGATTCCCTCGGAATGATCGGACTAGTGATTTATGCTGCTAGGATGCACAAAAAGCTTTCGTAAAAATAGCGTTTCCAAGAAGCTATCAGGGATGTCTCTAACAACCTTTACAATACTAAATGAGCGCATTCTGCTATGGGCTATTTATCGGCTAATATCTATGAAAGTAATTAACTTTAAAACAACCGAATCTAAGCTCGTTTTGCGAGGATTTGTTTTAGTGATTTATAGAGAATGATGAGTTGTATCTGATTGAATGATAAATTTTAAGAGAAATTTTTAACAACCAAACAAACAAAACATTTAGGAGAAATTGTGTGAGCCAGAATATAGTTGCAGTTGTTGGATTAGGTTATGTCGGTCTGCCGTTAGCGGTGGAGTTTGGCAAAAAACGTGAAACCATCGGGTTTGATTTGTCGACAAGTAAAATCGAGAGCTATCGGAAATTTTGTGATCCGACGGGTGAAGTCTCCAGCGAAGATTTACAAGCGGCCACTGGTTTGACTGTTTCTGATGACCCAACAAATTTAAAGAAAGCCGATTTTATCGTCATTGCCGTTCCCACACCGGTCGATGCTGCACATCAGCCTGATTTTTCACCTTTGGTTTCGTCTTCAATTACAGTCGGCAAACATTTAAAACGTGGCGCTATTGTTGTATATGAATCGACAGTGTACCCCGGTGCGACTGAAGAAGTTTGCATACCTATACTGGAGCGCGAATCCGGTCTTAAATGGAAACAAGACTTCCATGTCGGTTATTCACCGGAGCGTGTTAATCCAGGCGACAAGGAAAGAACGATTACAAAAATTACCAAGGTCGTTTCTGGCGATGATGCGGAAACCTTGGAAAAAGTAGCCCAGTTATATGAAAGCATCATTACTGCGGGTGTACACCGAGCCAGCTCGATCAAAGTCGCTGAAGCGGCGAAAGTTATCGAGAACACCCAGAGGGACTTGAATATTGCGCTAATGAACGAACTGGCAATTATCTTTGACCGCATAGGTATCGACACGTTGGAGGTTCTAAAAGCAGCTGGCACCAAATGGAATTTCTTGCCGTTCCGACCGGGTTTAGTGGGCGGTCATTGTATTGGTGTTGATCCTTACTATCTTACGCATAAGGCGGAAATGGTTGGTTATCACCCAGAGGTTATTCTTGCTGGTCGACGTATTAATGATGGCATGCCTGCATTTATTGCCCGGCAGACAAGCATGAACTTGATTCAAGCTGGAAATTCGGTCAAAACAGCAAAAATTATTGTTTTAGGGCTGACATTCAAAGAAAACTGTCCTGATTTGCGAAATTCAAAAGTCGCAGATGTGGTACATGAATTACAAAATTTTGGCTGGGATGTATCAGTTCATGATCCAGTCGCTGAATCAGATGAGGCCGTTCATGAATATGGGATTCCATTGATGAAGTGGGACGATTTACCTAGCGCAGATGCAATTGTTGCAGCAGTTTCACATACCGAATATTTGGATATGCCACTAAATAATCTTTTATCGAAACTCAATTCTGGTGGCGTATTTATGGACGTTAAATCTGCTTATGATCCGGTTGCCATCCAGGCAGCAGGCTATAAATTGTGGCGATTGTAACCCCCTTGTATTTAGATGCCTACAATAGCTCTCCATACGGGTGTAGCTCATCCAACGGTAATACCCAACAAAGCTTCTAATTTCTTAGGTCACATTTTTATATGAAAATAACTCAAACATCGTTAGCCCAATTTTTTGATAAGCCTGCGACATGGCTAATTACTGGGGTCGCTGGCTTTATTGGCTCAAACTTGTTGGAAACCTTGCTTGATCACGATCAACTCGTCATTGGACTCGATAATTTTGCCACCGGTCATCGGCATAATTTAGATCAGGTCAAAGGTATTGTGGGTGAAAAGAAATGGGTCAATTTCAAGTTCATCAATGGTGATATCCGTAATCTCGCTACCTGTCATCATGCCTGCGAGGGAGTTGACTTTGTATTGCACCAAGCAGCATTAGGTAGCGTCCCTAGATCTCTTGAAGACCCAATCAACACCAATACCGCTAATATTGACGGTTTTCTCAATATGCTGGTGGCTGCACGTGATGCCAAAGTAAAACGCTTTGTATATGCCGCATCCTCTTCTACCTATGGCGATCACCCTGGCTTACCAAAAGTGGAAGATCAAATCGGTAAACCGCTTTCCCCTTATGCGGTAACCAAATATGTTAATGAACTGTACGCTGATGTATTTGCAAGATGTTATGGTTTGCAATCCATTGGCCTACGTTACTTCAATGTATTTGGCCCAAGACAGGATCCTGATGGCGCTTATGCGGCTGTTATACCGAAATGGATAGCGGCAATGGTTCGTAATGAGGATTTATTTATCAATGGTGATGGCGAAACCAGCAGGGATTTTTGTTATATCAAAAATGTTGTTCAAGCTAACTTAAATGCTGCGACAACGGAAAATGCTTCTGCCATAAACCAAATCTATAATATTGCCGTCGGTGACCGAACAACCCTCAATCAGTTATTAGAATTTATTAGGGCAAACTTGGCAACCCACTTTAAGCACCTTGATGATTTCAAACCAATCTATCGGGATTTTCGTGCTGGGGATGTGCGTCATTCACTGGCGGATATTTCCAAAGCTCAAACATTGATAGCTTATGCGCCTACTTATCATGTCCGCGAAGGGCTAACAGAAGCATTGGATTGGTATTTAGCAAATCTTCATCTGGATTGAAGCTTTCTCCTACGTTGCACTAATCCCTGGTTTTTTCGAAAAACTGATTTCCAATTGCCAGAAAAAATAAAAGACCACTTTACGCAGTAACAGACATTGTTTGGAGTGATTTTCTTTGAAGCGAGCTTTATCAGAATCATCCCAAACTCTTTGATTGTCGTTTTTAATAAGCGCGTTCCTCATTTGTCGTATTGAAAAAGCCAAAATATTACAATAATACCAATCCCAATAAGTTCACGTATTATCCCTTCTCCAATGGGAGAAGGTTAGGATGAGGGGATTCAAATAACAACTTATTGGGATTGGTATAATTGACACTTCCGATTCATAAAAATGAGCTGATGTAAGGTTGCTGACAAGTAATGCTAAACCAATTTGACATCTCGTATGGGTAACAGTACCTTAGACCGTTTTCCTAACCCCACACAATCCGCATTTCATAAGAGCTGTTAATGGAACAATTTCATCGCATAAGCCGTTTACCTCCCTACGTTTTCAATATCGTCAATGAACTCAAAGCCAAGGCACGCGCGGCGGGCGAGGATATAATTGATTTCGGCATGGGCAATCCTGACCAGCCCACGCCAGATCATATCGTCAATAAGCTGATCGAGGCCACCAAGCGGCCTGATACGCACCGTTATTCGGTGTCCAAAGGCATTCCACGGTTAAGGCGGGCGATTACCAACTGGTACAAAACCCGCTTCGATGTGGATTTAGATCCAGAGATAGAAGCCATTGTCACCATCGGTTCAAAAGAAGGTCTGGCGCATTTGGCCTTGGCTACTTTAGGCCCCGGTGATGTGGTATTAGTGCCAAACCCTGCTTACCCCATACATCCTTATGGCGTGGTAATTGCCGGTGCGGACGTAAGACATGTGCCATTGATACCTGGGGTCGATTTTTTTGAAGCGTTGGAAAAAGCCATTATTGAGTGTTGGCCGAAACCTAAAATGCTGATTTTGAATTTTCCAGGCAATCCGACCAGTCAATGCGTAGAACTGGAATTTTTTGAGAAAATTATCGCCTTAGCCAAAGAGCATAAAATTTGGGTCGTGCATGACATTGCTTATGTCGATATCGTGTTCGACGGTTATGTTGCCCCATCCATCCTGCAAGTGCCGGGCGCGAAGGATGTTGCCGTTGAATTCTTTTCCATGTCCAAAAGCTACAACATGCCGGGTTGGCGCGTCGGCTTCATGTGTGGCAACAAGGAATTGGTCGGCGCGTTGGCGCGGATTAAATCCTACCTGGATTACGGCACCTTCACCCCAATCCAAATTGCCGCCATTGCTGCATTAGAAGGCCCACAAGATTGTGTGCGGGAAATTTCCGACATGTATTGCAAGCGCCGTGATGTCCTCTGCGAAGGCTTGAACTCCATCGGTTGGCCGGTAGAAAAACCCAAAGCGACGATGTTTGTTTGGGCAAAAATCCCGCCAGCCTATTTGGAGATGGGCTCGCTCGAATTCTCCAAGAAGTTATTAATAGAAGCCAAAGTCGCTGTCGCCCCCGGCATAGGTTTCGGCCAATACGGCGACGACCACGTCCGCTTCGGCCTCATCGAAAACGAACACCGCACACGGCAGGCGATCAGGGGGATAAAGCAGATGATGAAGAAGGATGGAGTGGTGTAAAAATTAAAAAAGTAGGATGTGCTGAACAAAGTGAAGCGCATCGTTCGAGGAAACAAAAAACACGAGAACGATGCGCCTCGTTCCTCGGCACATCCATGGTTCTGTTTTTGCATTGAGCTTCAAAAGCGGTTTTTTGGTAACCGATCAATAAACTGCATCAATCTTTGCCGTTTAAAAAGGGGTTAATTAACCAAAAGAACGGTTTGTCATGCTGCCCCTCGTAAAACCTTGCTAGCTGCGGCTTACAGAGGAAATATCGATTTTAATTCTGATGAAAATGTTTTTCATAGGTCGTTGAAAATTAATGATTTTAAACCATTTATCATTTTCATGTGTAGTTCGGATATATTGATTTTCAATAAATCTAAAGCGGCCACTCAGAAATATGGTAAATAATCTAAAAAAAACGAAAGAATCCTGTGCTAATCACATGAATCGAGGTAAGTCACAGACTCACTGCGACCCTAAAGAGACGTTAGGCTTCCCGCCTTAGTTTTCCAGAAATTGGACATCCAGAAAGCATCGGAAAGTTTCTGCAAAGGCCACGTAAAACCGTTAGTGCAATATTAACAAACCATGAAATATTTGCCATTCGTCATCTAATAATTTTGCTCTATTATGAGGGTTAATTAACCCCATATTTCTGCTGAAAATACCGGAATTCTTAATTTTAAATTGTAAATAGAACCTAGTCGTTTATAAGGGTTGTGGCAAAAAATCTCCACGATTTTCAGAAGCAGGCTTTATGTCATAACCAGAAGGACTTAGGCATTACGATAATTTAGCCCAAAACAGTCCACCCATAATTGGAAGTTGAAGCTATAGAAAAGACCTATGAAAAATCTTTTTACAGCTCATCTTGAGTGTAGTAAGATTAGCCGCGCCGTTGGATCTGTCGCTTTTATTATTCCTTTCATTAAACTTAGGACAAAAAAATGATATTAAAAATAAAAAACTCTTCACTGATTGCAGGCATAATTTTCCTAGCATACTCTAATATAGCTTCTGCTGTGATTGAAAGCTTTAGTCGAGCCCATTGCGCTTTGCCGCAAGACATAATACTTAATCCAGGTAAGTTAAGGAATGAATGTATAACTTGGGATCCAGATGAATTTCGGGCGAGAGTCTTAAGCCCTTTTTCTCACATTTACGTATACTATGGCCTCAAAACACAATGCGACGTATTTAGGACAACCAATAATACAAAAGCTCGTCCAACCCGTTTCGACATCGAACTCAAAGGTATTCATTCTGCTGTAAGTACTGCCGACGATAGGGTATCCCAAGCTTTGTGGAGAGCAGAGGGTAATCATTTCCGACGTCCACCCAATAGTTCGCCTGTTATTCGCTATACCTTTATAAAAAAATCATCAGCTACCAATTGCAACCTGCACCCTAAACAATTTTTAGGATCAATCGGTTGGAGCTAACGCTTTTAAATAAACCCCGAATCCGAGATCTTAGCAATATAAACCGATTGAGATTTTTATGCCTATAAATAAACTTTGGCTTCGGGGTATACTGAGCGCACTCGTTACCATTATTATTGTGCAACTATTTGGTGGCAGCGGGAATACCCAAGCTCCCTTGGTTACATCGAAGGCAGTTCCGAAACAAGCGAACGACATTAAGAAAAACCCTGTTGAACAAAAGAAACCGAGTCGGATTGCTGCGCCTGCTACATCGGGTCGTGCAACAGAAAATGTTTCTGCGTCAACTCCAGAAGAGATACTGGCGACAGCAGAGCCTTCTGACGAGGGGTTTAAAAAAATGCAAAATTTGGCTAAGAAAGTAGGAGGATTAATTGCTATATCTGATGTGGAAGCTGGTTATTCTGACGAAGCACTTCGGGCACAAACAGAGTTAATGAAGAAGTTCGAATCAAAAGGCTATGTCGAAGTTGGCATCGGTTCATTGCCAAGCCTATCAGAAGAAGCTAGCGGTGTTAGTTCTTGGAAAAGCAAAAAAGCTACATTGTCGACAACGCTTAAAGAAGCAAAGCTAACTTTTAACCCTACGCCGCTGGCAGAAAGCCCTTTATTCAATGAGGCAAAATACTTGGGCGGAAAAACCACAGGAAGTTTAGTAGGTGATCGCTGGAGCGGTGTCGCCCATTACTTTGAGTTTGCGGATTTAGGAACGGTTCGCTTAATGGAATACGAATCAGGCCCTGGCGGGTATACAAAGTTTGTAACTCCAGAGGGTTTAAATGATCAAGTTCAGGGAAATCCTGCCACTTACCAACTTTCTGTTGAGCCTAATGGTGCTGGGCAAGCTGAGTTAGACTGGACGAGCGGGAATCATTTTTATGAAATGACAGCAGCATCCCAAAATGCAGTTGAAGCCGAACCTATGATAAGGCAACGACTTTTAGCGTTGGCACACTCTTTACATCTACCGGCTACTACCAAATAAACACAATAAAAATATGCACAAACCCTCCATTTTACCATTACGGACATCGACAAAGTTGATACTTTTATTAGCAATAGCTACTACAATTACTGGTATTCTTTGGCAATCGGACACATACTCCAATGAAGTTTCCGAGTCAGGCCAAACGACCTTACCGGGATTGTTTAGCAAAGCTAAAGAAAATAGCGCAGATGATAGCGTTTCTTCAAATACTGTATATTCTGCTGAACAAAACCGCATGCACAATCCCGATGAATCTGCACAACCCCAATCCTCAGCCAAGTCTGGACAGAACAATGACATTGCCTATATAAAGGATGAAAAGGAAATAAGCATAACATCCTCTGCTACAGACGATACGAACCAGTACATAGCAGGGGTGCAGGTTGTTCCACTTGCTCAACAAAATTTTCCGAAAGACTATATTAAGTCTGCGCTAGACATGCAACGCGACATCGCCCAACAAATGCAAACGAAAGGCTATGTAGAGGCTGAGGATTACGCCGTCCTAATGATCAAAGCAGAAGTGCAAGAATTGGCGAATAACAAAAGCACTCTACCAGAGTCATGGACAGAAAAGCTAGGCTTTCACCCTGTCGATTTACAAGGTACAGAATTAGCTGCCAACAGTAAATATATTGGTTTAATACCAAGTAAAAGTATGTTGCAGGAAACATCTAATCAGGTGGAAAACACTTCGAGCGAAAAAAATATCGCCCGGCTTTACCAATCCGATAACCTCGGATTAGTTAAATTAACTGAGCATGTACACAACCAACCTCCAGTGATTACCCCAGAATTTATGAACGATAAAGTAAGTGGAATACCAGCGTATTACTACGTACAAAAAAGTTCAGACGGGGGAACATTAGCGACATTGACATGGGTAACTGCCAGTAGGGGATACACTCTAGAATCAACACTTGATGTAACTAAAAGCGCGGAATCAAAGGATATGTTTTTCAATTTGGCCAATTCAATTCCTGTGAATTAACCCCGCTTAATGACTGACCTAGCCAACAACGCCATCATATTCGGCCGCAGTATCTGGCTTGGTGGCAAATGGACTTTGAAGCGCATGACAGCGAGAAATCTTGAATGGCAGAATTTGGCCGACTGCTGCTGATTTGTAAGTTCTGGCATCAATGACCGGTTGCCGAAAAACAATCCCTGAGTGTGACGGGGTATGTTACCTGTCTCTTGATCACATTTTGCTTTAGAAATAGACTATACCCTATTAATAACCATAGGTTTTGTAGTAAGCATGATTCCAAT
>NZ_JBEBKJ010000023.1:0-41915 GCF_040079455.1 Methyloglobulus sp.
GTGCATCACGACTGCCCAAATGACTTGACGCCGTGTCGGATGGCCTTGCATGTTGACTACGCTTCCGCTCGCGCTCCAACTCCGTCAACACGCCCGGCACCTACGGCTACGCGGGGGTCGTCACACACCGCTCCACTAACGTTACGCTTCCGTGTACTCCTTCAAAGAAGCCTATTGTCGCGCCATTGATTTTTTGTTTTTATCTTTGCTCATCCATAAGAAGATATAATTCTTCGCTGTAACATCTACACGAGCGTGCTTCCCTTGAAAATCGAAAAAAATGACCTTACCCTGCACTGGTTTGTCGTCGGCATGATGCTGGTGACGCTGATGGTTTATCTTTTCATCTGTGTCCAGTTTGGTCATGAACTACAACAACCCTTGCCAGAAGAACGGCGAGTATTTATCAGAACGGTATTTTATGGCATAGTAATTATTGCTTTTCCTATGACAAACTTAATCCGCCATATCCAACTTAGGTTAAATCAAACTATGCCGGGCAATAAATCAGCAAAAAGCCGTTACTTGCTGACCGTTATTGTTTCGATGGCACTGGTTGAAGGCGTTGGAGTCCTGGGTTTTGTGATGTTTATGCTGGGCGATGATTTTAATACCCTGTATATATTTCTGGGGCTTTCTGTTTTGGGCTTGTATCTGTATAGGCCTAAGCAGGATGAATACGCTCGGATCGTAGAAGCGTTAGCGGATCGGATGGAGTGATTTTAAAACCCCATCACCCCGTTAAATAGCCGATATTGAAGTTTTTATGGTGCTGAATCCGCCACTTTGATTTTTTGGCGGCGATAGTTATGGCCGTAAAAAATTTCGGTTACTTCTCTGTGCAACTTTTTTTCTATCTCGGCTTTTTGTTCTGCTGACAAATTGCTTTCTTTTTCAAACAGATAGTTCTCAAGCTCGGTTTCTTTGAGCATCATTTTGGTGTGAAAAATATTTTCCTGATACACATTCACGTCAATCATTTGGTAGTCTTCTTGCGTATCTTTGGCAATATAGTTTTGGATCGAGGTAATATTATGGTCGATAAAGTGTTTTTTTCCGGTTATGTCACGGGTAAAGCCGCGTACACGGTAATCCATGATGACAACATCGGATTCGAAACGATGGATCAGGTAATTCAGTGCTTTTAACGGTGAAATCCGACCACAGGTAGACACGTCAATATCTGCGCGAAAGGTGCTGATACCGCTGTCGGGATGGCTTTCAGGATAGGTGTGGACAGTGATATGGCTCTTATCCAGATGCGCCAGGACGGTTTCGGGCAACGGCCCTGGAGTCTGGCTGTTCATATTGGCTGGTGGCGCAACATCGCCTTCCGAAATCAGCATGGTAACGCTAGCACCCTGCGGGTCATAGTCCTGAAGGGCAATATTTAGGATCTGTGCGCCAATAATATCGGCAACATCCTTGAGAATCTGCGTCAATCTGTCGGCGTTATAAGCTTCATCAATGTATTCGATATAGGCCTGCTGTTGACCAGCGGGAGCATAACAAATATCGTAAATATTGAAACTTAACGACTTAGTTAGATTATTAAAGCCGTGCAACTGCAATTTATTCAACGCATTAAACCTCGATTACTTCAAAACCATGGGTGATTTCCACTGCCTTACTCAACATGATGGAGGCAGAACAGTACTTTTCCGCAGACAATTTAACCGCTCGCTCGACCGCCGACGTTTTTAAATCATGACCACTAACAATAAAATGCAAGTGTATCTTACTAAACACGCTGGGTATTGCATCAACCCGCTCGGCGGTGACTTCAACAACGCAAGCGGTAACGTTATTCCTGCCTTTTTGTAAAATCTGCATGACATCAAACGATGAACAGGATCCCACGCCCAACAATATCATTTCCATAGGTCGCATACCCACATTACGCCCGCCGTGATCGGGTGGGCCATCTATGACGACAGCATGACCACTCCCTGTCTCACCGACAAACATCATGCCATCTACCCACTTTATGGTCGCTTGCATTGCTTAGCCCAGATAAAAATGAGGCATAGGGTAGCATAGAATTATCGGTTGATAGAGTATCAATGTCGATTTTTTTGCTAGACTGTATACGGTTATGAATATTAATAATCCCACTTATTCCGGATGGAAATCATTATGGCAGCTACACCGCACGAAGATCCTTACAAAAAAGTGATGGAAAAATTATTGCCTTTTTGCCACAAAAAGGCTTATCCCCCTAAAACTATTGTATTTAGGCCGGGGGATTTGGGTGACCGCCTTTACTACATATTCGATGGCTCCGTTAGCATCGGCGTGGAGGACGAGGAAAACGATCAGGAGCTGGTATTAGCCTATCTCAATAAACACGAGTTTATCGGTACTATTGGTGTTTTCAAGGGCTCCGAAACCAGAAAAGTCACCGTGAAAACTCGTACTCACTGTCAATTGGCGGAAATGAGCTACGAGCGTTTCCGGCAGGTACTCAAGAAAGAGTTACTGGAACATGCCCCCGACATACTTTTTATGATAGGAGAACAACTGGCAAATCGTCTTTTGAAGACCAGTCGTAAATTCAGCGATTTAGCCTTTATGGATGTCGAAGGCCGCATTGCTCGAGCCCTGTTGGATCTGAGCAAAGAACCGGATGCTATTACCCATCCTGACGGTATGCAACTGCACATTACTCGCCAGGAAATCGGTCGGATTGTAGGCTGCTCACGGGAAATGGCTGGCCGAGTATTAAAGGAGTTGGAAGACAAAGAGTTGATCTCCGCACACGGCAAAACAATTGTTGTGTTTGGTACACGTTGAGAAATTTCTTACTGCACCCCGAACATGGCAATTATTTTTTCCTAGCTTGTTGTATGGTTTCATAAGCTTTGGTTATTTTTTGGGTTTTTTCCTTGGCAAGTTTCATCATTTCCTCTGGCAAACCTTTTGCGACCAGCTTGTCGGGGTGGTTTTGGCTCATTAAGCGGCGATAGGCTTTTTTGACTTCCTCATCACTGGCTGATGAGGTCAAGCCCAGCACTTCGTAAGCATCTTGCAAGCTGGATTGTTCGCGGCGGTAAGGTTGTTGGTGCTGACGTTGCCGTCGGTATTGACCCTGATCTTGGTATTGATAATCACGATTTTGAAAGCGCTGCTGGGCAAGCACACGCATTTTCAGTCGCTCATAATCAAAATGGGAGACCCGAAGTTGACCGCATATATGAAGCAACAGTTTTTCTTCTTTGCTATCCATCGAGCCGTCCGCCAAAGCTTCCTGAATTTGAATTTCCAGAAACATGCGGATAAGGTCGGTACGGCGATGGCATTCCTGGTAAAACTGGGCTAACACGTCATCCAAAGGAAAGTTCGCATTTTTCCCTTGTTCAAAAAGATTAATTGCCGTGGTTCGCATTTCACCAGAAATGGACATTTGATCCATGATACGGTTAGCCAGGGATATTTCTTCCGGTGAAATCCGCCCATCTGCTTTAGCAATATGCCCCATTACCGAAAAAGTTGCGGTAAAAAATGCCATTTGTACACGGTGTTGGTCACCTGGCCTAAGCGATTCGATATTTTCCATGCGTATCATACCGATATCGAATTGATGCCCCAAAGATGCACCTAAAATGGCACCCATAGGCCCACCCATCATAAAACCAAACGCACCGCCTATAAATTTGCCTAACCAACTCATCAACACCTGTCCTGCTTACGCCGTAAATAATGGTAAAATCATGCCTAATGTATCCATCGGATTCATTTTATCTTGCTTAAAGTCCACAACACTACTAATTAATTGAGGTTTCATGAACGCTCCAGAAGCGCTGTTTCAATCAAACTTACCATCATTAACACTGCGGGCGCGGGGTAAAGTACGGGATATTTACCATGTTGACGACCACCACATGCTGATCGTAGCAACAGACAGGCTGTCCGCGTTTGACGTTATCTTGCCAGACCCAATTCCTGGTAAAGGGTTGATGTTAACCCGTATTTCTAACTTCTGGTTTGACAAGCTAAGCCATATCATACCTAATCATTTGGCTACGATTCCCTTATCCGACATTGTGCCTGATGCCGCCGAACGCGCACAAATTGAAGGTCGTGCTACCGTGGTGAAATTACTGAAACCCTTACCCGTTGAGGCCATTGTACGCGGTTATTTGATCGGCTCCGGCTGGAAAGATTACCTTAACTCCGGTGCTGTTTGTGGCATCGCATTGCCAAAAGGCTTACAACAAGCGCAACAATTGCCGGAAGCCATCTATACGCCATCAACCAAAGCCGCCGCCGACCAGCATGATGAGAATGTCGCATTTGAAAAAACTGTCGAATTACTGGGTCAGGATTTGGCTGAAAAAGTACGCGATACCAGCTTGCGGCTGTACAAAGAAGCTGCTGAATACGCCAAAGAACGCGGCATAATAATCGCAGACACCAAATTTGAATTCGGCGTGGACGAACAAGGCGTGTTATATGTGATTGATGAGGTACTAACTCCGGATTCATCAAGGTTCTGGCCGGCTGATCAATATCAGGTCGGCATTAGCCCGCCAAGTTTCGATAAGCAGTACGTTCGTGATTACCTGGAAACATTGGATTGGGACAAAACCGCGCCAGGGCCGCATTTGCCCCAGGAAGTATTGGCGCATTGTGCCGCTAAATACCGAGAAGCAGAATCAATTTTGACCGGAAGCTAAGTTAAATCAAGCCATGCTCGGCAAACGAATATGGCTCGCCGTCGCCGATAATAAAATGATCCAGCACCCGAATATCAAACAAGGCCAAGCCTTGTTTGAGCTTTTCAGTGATATATTTGTCGGAGGGGCTGGGTTCGGCTATGCCGGAAGGATGGTTATGGGCAAAAATGACAGCAGCGGCATTGTGGTGTAGTGCCAGTTTTGCGACTTCCCTAGGATAAACGCTGGCAGCATCTATAGTCCCCCGGAACAATTCGGTCAATTGAATGACGCGGTTCTGGTTATCAAGGAATAAACAGGCGAACACCTCATAGCTATAACCACGAAGTTGGGCGCTGAGATAAGCGCGGGTTATATCAGGGCTTCTTAAGGCATCGCCACGTTGCAGGGACTCTTTAAAATGACGCTTTGCCATTTCCATCACGGCCTGCAATTGGGCATATTTGGCATCGCCCAAGCCATGGCCTTGGCAAAACCGTTGTTGATCGGCACTGAGCAGGGCTTTTAATGAACCAAAATGATCGAGTAACTCACGCGCCAAATCGACCGCTGATTTTCCAGGTGTGCCTGTTCTTAGAAAAATAGCTAATAACTCGGCATCCGTTAAAGCACTGGGACCGCGCCTTAACAGCTTTTCCCTGGGTCTATCATCCGCAGGCCAATCTTTGATAGCCATCACAAACCTTACTTAAATAAAACCTAAGCATAGAAGAATTTGGCTATACTTGCCATTACGTTTTGAGTGCAAAAATCAGGATACTCCCATTAACAAACATGTTTTATTGGCTATTTGCGGTGGTATTGCCGCTTATAAGTCAGCTGAATTGGTTAGATTATTACGCAAACAAGGCGCTGAAGTGCGGGTAATCATGACCCGCTCTGCTCGAGAATTTATTAGCCCTCTGACCTTCCAGGCCTTATCAGGCAATCCAGTGCACACGGAATTGCTTGATATTGATGAGGAAAACGCAATGGGGCATATCAATCTGGCGCGTTGGGCAGATGTTGTGATAATCGCACCCGCCACCGCGAATACGATTGCGAAGTGCGCTCATGGCTTGGCTGATGACTTGGTATCAACCTTATTTTTGGCGGCAACCTGCCCTATTTATATAGCGCCTGCCATGAACCAGGCGATGTGGAACAAGTCGATTACCCAAAACAACATCCGACAACTTGAAAGTTACGGTGTGACAATTATCGGCCCGAATGTGGGCGACCAAGCTTGTGGTGAAACCGGTTTTGGTCGCATGGCAGAACCTGCTGAAATATGTCAGCTCTTATTGGCTGAACCGGAGACGGGCATTCTACAGGGCGTTAAAGTCTTAATCAGTGCAGGGCCAACACGAGAATACATTGACCCCGTGCGGTACATCACCAATCGTAGCTCAGGTAAAATGGGCTACGAACTCGCCCGTGCCGCAGCAAAGGCAGGTGCGAATGTAACCTTGGTAAGTGGCTCGGTAAATCTAGTTGCACCGACTGGTCTTAAGCTTGTGCAGATAGAAACTGCCGCGCAAATGTATAATGCGGTGATTGCACAAGCTGGCGACGCTGATATTTACATCGGTGCGGCCGCCGTTGCCGATTACAGCCCCGTAATTACGGAAAAAGATAAAATCAAGAAGCAAGCCGAGCAAACCAATCTGGTTTTGCAGCAAACGAAAGATATATTAGCCGAGGTAGCACGATTGTCTAATGCGCCCTTTACAGTGGGTTTTGCGGCGGAAACCAATGATCTTGAGGCTTATGCACAAGAAAAGTTGCTCAATAAAAACCTGGATATGATCGCCGCCAACTGGGTTGGGCAAGAGCAAGGCGGTTTCGATAGCGAACAAAATGCCTTGGAAGTATTCTGGGATAAAGGTCACACATCCCTGGCAATGACAGATAAAAACCAACTGGCAGAACAGTTAATCAACTTAATCGCAACAAAATTTAATGAAAAAAATAGAGTTTAAAATCCTGGACAGCCGCATCGGCAATGAGATTCCCCTCCCTCAATATGCAACAACCGGTTCAGCCGGATTGGATTTACGGGCTTGCTTGACTGAAGCGACAGAATTAAAACCAGGTGAAACCTTACTGATTCCTACCGGCCTTGCAATCCATATTAGCGACCACCACTTAGCCGCCGTCCTCTTGCCAAGATCAGGCTTAGGACATAAACACGGCATCGTGTTGGGTAACTTAGTCGGTTTGATCGACTCCGACTATCAAGGCCAGATTTTCGTGTCCTGCTGGAATCGCGGCAATACCGCATTCATCATCAATGTCGGTGAAAGAATTGCACAAATGGTTTTTGTTCCTGTCCTACAGGTGGCACTGCAGCAAGTCGATGAATTTAATGAAAGTTCTCGTGGCGATGGTGGTTTCGGTCATACCGGTCGAATTTAAAACGTTTTTTTGGATTTAGGTGTATTAATAATGCAACGTTTGGTTTCTATATTAGCTTTAATTTGTGTTCTAATGGTAATAACAGCGGGATCCGGTGCTTTTTTGCTGTCCAAAATGTTCATTGCGAAATCGAAAGTGGATGCGGTTGCTGCCGTTGCCAAAGGCGTATCTTTAACGCTGTCCGAACAGGTAAACCTGCTCAACAACCTGTTGGATAAAATGGCGCAAGACCCAGATGTAATAAACGCAGTCGCCCAAAACAATCCAGAACTATTAGCTAACGCTGCAACAAAGTTAGAAAACCATTTTCCAGGTATCCTGTCGATAAAATTTTTGTTGTCCGAAATTAACGATCCTAGTAAGAAAACCGGAGTGACTATGGGCTATGCAGATCTGGAAATGGCAAAAAAAACCTTTACCAAAGATCAGGTGACTGCAATTCAAGGCGATGTTGCCACGGACAGACATCTGGCCATTGCTCGGCGGGTCATGCAAAATGGCATTCCAATAGGCGTTGTTTTGGCTGGATTGAACTATGATTTCATTAGTAAAATACTCGCCTACACCACATTGGAAAAAGGCTATATCGAATTAAGACAGGAAAAGCTCATGCTCGCGTCTGTGGGCAAAAAACCTGATCAAGAGGAAAGTGATAATGATCCGATCAATGTACCCAACACTGACTGGCAACTCTATTATGATAATAGCAGCAGCACTAGTGCCGTGGAATTCTCATTGATGGTCGCTATTGTTTTAGTGCCGGCATTAATGGTTGCATTGGGCTTTGTAATCGGCTACCGAAAAATTTCAGACTTATTGACGGAAGATATGGCTTGGGTTACAAAGGCATTTAAGGACATTTTGACAGAAAAGACACTAGGTGAATATCCGGTTAAAGTAAGCGAAATAAAAAACATCATATCAACTTTGGCACAATTTAAACGGGTCGTAAATGACAAATTGTTTGAAATTTGAACGCTACTACCAGAAACAAAAAGTGGTGTGCCGCTGCTTAAAGGCATCATTACAAAAATCCATGTGGGCATACTTGAGAGAGCTATAAAAGCTATTAATCAAACAAGTCCTCACTAGCCATAGATTGACAGGGGTAAAAATATGCAACGATTGTTCTCAGTGTTGACAGCAATTGCCGTCTTTATGATTTTGTTAGCGGGAACAGGTGTTTACCTGTCATCCAAAATTGTAGTGGCGCAAGCAAGAGAAGATGCGGCGGAGTCAAAGACCAAAGGAGTGGCTCAGACACTTAGTGACCAAATAAAACTGTTCGACAACGCATTAGATAAAATGGCTCAAGACCCGGACATCATTGCTGCCGTTAATAGTGCTGATCCGGTTTCTCTAAATTCGATAGCAACCCGAGCGGAAAAATATTTTCCTGCCGCAAGGAAAATCAGGCTATTGCCCGTTGGGGTTATCGAACCCGATGAAATCAACGTGCCGCATATGAGCTACGGTGACATGGATATGGTTAAAGCAACATTTCAGGATAATCCACTCCCTGCTATCCAAGGTGACGTTGGCTCGGACAGGCATCTGGCCATAACCCGCAAGATTATGCAGAATAACCAAACAGTGGGCGTTATTTTGGCAAGCCTAAGTTTTGACTTCATCAGCCAAAGCTTAAAGAACGCAGGTGTTGAAGACGGTTATATTGAACTCAGACAAGAGAAACTGGTATTGGCTAATGCCGGAGTAAAAGACGAATCTACAACTGATCTTAATAAGATCAATGTCGCTGGCACTGGTTGGGATATTTACTATCGAGATCCTAATAGCCAGAACCTCGGACAATCTATGGTGATTTTTGGATTTATTGTCATACCGGCACTACTTGCTTTGGCGGCTTTTTTTGTCTGTCATCGACAACTGTCAGTATTGCTGGCACAAGACCTGGACTGGATTTTTCAAGCTTTCAAGGATGTTCTGACAGACAAACCCAAAGGAAGTTACCCGGTTACCTTGCCGGGGATGAATGCAGTGATCGCATCTATGGTGCGATTTAATGTGGATGTCGAAAAACAGGCACTGCTTGCTTCTAAAATTACCAATGATGATTTTGAACTGGAAGGTTATTTTGATGAATTCAGCCATCCCGAACCAACAATACAGCAAAATCAATATATCACCGTTATGGAAGAAACTGCTGAGGTAAATACTGCTATAGATCAAAAAGTCGCCTCTGAAAATCCGGTAGCCGATATACCAGAAGTAATCGACCAGAGTGCGGCCATCTTTAGGGCTTATGATATTCGAGGCATCGTTGGCAAAACGCTAACTAAAGAAATCGTCTACGACATTGGCAGGGCTGTGGGTTCCGAAGCCAAAGAACTGGGTTCTAAAACTGTGGTGGTTGGCAGAGATGGGAGAATATCAAGCCCTGAACTAGCAGAGGCTTTATCCAATGGTATCGCGTCAACTGGCTGTCATGTATTAGACATAGGGATGGTACCCACACCGGTCTTGTATTTTGTCGTTCAACATACCGATGGACGCTCAGGCGTGATGATTACTGGTAGCCATAACCCAGCTGATTACAATGGCTTGAAGATGATGATCAAGGGCGAAACCTTGGCCGGTTCGAGAATACAGCAACTCAAACAGCGTATTGACACTCAGACTTTCATTACCGGAAAAGCCGGTTCAATAGAACAAAATGGCATGTTTGTGAATGAATATATGGGCACTGTGTGCGAAGATATTCAGATCACCCATACCATGAAAATCGTAATGGATTGCGGCAACGGTGTTGCAGGTGAGTTGGGGCCTATGCTTTTTAAAGCATTAGGCTGTGAAGTCATAGAGCTGTTCTGTGAAGTCGATGGCAACTTCCCCAATCATCACCCCGACCCAAGCAAGCCAGAGAATTTGGCTCAATTAATCAGCGCAGTCAAAGATCATAATGCCGACTTGGGCTTAGCCTTTGACGGTGATGGCGACAGGTTAGGCGTGGTTGATTCCAAAGGGAAAATAATCTGGCCAGACCGACAAATGATGCTGTTTGCCAAAGACGTTTTGGCTGGAAAACCCGGTTCGGAAATTATTTATGACGTTAAATGTAGTCGTCATTTACCGGATCAGATTATCAAATATGGCGGCAGACCGTTAATGTGGAAAACAGGGCATTCATTTATGAAAGCCAAGCTGAAAGAAACCGGCGCAAAGCTGGCTGGCGAAATGAGCGGTCATATTTTCTTTAATGACCGCTGGTTTGGTTTCGATGACGCATTGTATTCGGCTGCACGACTGCTCCAAATACTATCTGAAGACCCCAGGCCTAGCTCGGAAGTTTTTGCCGACTTCCCCGATAGCATTAATACACCTGAATTGAACGTCGAGTTAGCTGAGGGTGAAAATTTCAAGTTCATAGAAAGTTTATTTTCCTCTGCAAATTTCACTGGTGGTAAAATCACCGATATTGACGGCATGCGTATTGATTTTTCGGATGGTTGGGGATTGGTTCGCGCGTCTAATACCACACCTTCTCTGGTGATACGCTTTGAGGCGGACAGCAAAGAAGCGTTGGAAAATATTCAGGCACAATTCCGTGACCTCATGCGTGAAGTAAAACCGGACATCAAGTTACCTTTTTAGGGATTTTCGAATACAACTAAAATCAGTCAGATTTAATGATGTAGGGCAATCCCTGGTTACCGGTGTTGGATACAAAAGGTTGCCGAGTTAAGCCATAAGTATCTACACAAGTATTTACCCCTTCTCCCTTGGGGGGAGAAGGTCGGGATGAGGGGGAATATAAACAGTTGATTTTATTCTCCTCACCCCAACCCTCTCCAGCAGGAGAGGGAGTCCGTTGCTTTTTCAACTCGTTGTTTTTATTACGTCGAAAAGTTGTGTAGGTACCTATGCCAGTTAACCACAAGACCAGCCCCTACAAACTATTTTTGTAGTGAATCGTTACAATTCACAATTCATTGATACTCCTCACATTAAACCTCACTAGATGTATTTCAACTGACTTTTTTAAGATTACCACGAGAAAAAATGGAACAGAGAACCGCTCACCTGATCGCTGACGTACTCATAGAGGCGTTACCTTACATCCAGCGTTTTAAAGGCAAAACAGTAGTCGTTAAATTTGGTGGCAACGCCATGGTTGATGATGCGCTTAAAAACAGCTTCGCCAGAGACATTGTCTTGATGAAGCTAGTCGGTTTAAATCCAATTGTGATTCATGGTGGTGGCCCGCAAATCGGCCAACTGCTAACAAAACTCGGAAAGACTTCAAATTTTGTCGATGGCATGAGAGTGACCGACAGTGAAACCATGGATGTGGTTGAAATGGTGTTAGGTGGCTTGGTCAATAAAGACATCGTCAACCTTATCAACCGGAACGGTGGTAAAGCGGTGGGGTTGACTGGAAAAGACGGGGATTTTATTCGGGCAAAAAAACTTCATCTTGACTCACGAGATAAGCTGGATACTCAGCAGCCAGAAACCATCGATTTGGGATTTGTGGGCGAAGTCAGTAGTATCGACCCCGCCGTGGTTAATATGCTTGGTAGTAGCGACTTTATACCTGTCATTGCGCCTATTGGGGTGGGTGAAGATGGACAGTCTTACAATATCAATGCCGATCTAGTCGCGGGGAAAGTTGCCGAAATTTTGAAAGCAGAGAAATTGATCCTATTGACTAACACCCCAGGCATCCTCGATAAACAAGGCAACTTATTAACCGGGTTAACGCTTAAAGATGTAGACAACTTAATCGCTGACGGCACCATATCGGGAGGGATGATCCCTAAAACGCGGTGCGCCACCGATGCCATTAAAAGTGGTGTCAGCCGTGTGCATATTATTGATGGCACGGTTGAACACGCCGTGCTACTGGAGCTTTTTACCGACCAAGGCGTAGGTACGCTATTACTCAGTCGTTAACTCATAATACCGTTTTAGTGGGGCGTTGAAACACCCCGCTAAAATCAATCCAGATATGCACTATCTTTTTTCAACATCCAATTAGTCAGCTAAACTGGTCTCCAGGTAGTTTCTAAAAGCGATCCTTATATCCTGAACTTTCTTACTGGCACATAATTCAATACCAATAGACGAATCTCGGCAACGAATATCCAAAAAAAGTTTCTGCTTATTGTCGCCTAAATCTACCTTAGAAATAGCCAGGCTCAGATCGTTATCCTTATCTGGCGTACGACCCATGATTATCTTTGATGAATCAATTTCAGGCTCTGTACTGTTAGATGAAGTGGAATGTTTGGTAATAAAATCTCCGGCAATTTTCCAGGCCTTATCACACTCTCTTTCACTCTCACACATGTAAACGCCCAATTCATTAGCCGCCTTGATCTCTTCTTTTTGCTTAGCCTGCCTTTTCTCTTCACTCGACTTAGTTAATTGTTTATACCGGGCAATATCGGCATTGAATTGTTCAATCACACCATTCTTTTTTTCGATATGCTGACTGATTTTAACGTAAGTTTGCTGACTCTCTTTTTCCGTGGCTTTGATCTCTTCAACTAGCTTTGGAGGAACTTTTTCGCCATTCCTTTCGTTTGTTGCAGCTTGGCGTTGCAGTGTTTCCAGTTGATTATCCAGTCGTTTCAAATTGCTGATGGTCAATTTTTGTTCCGTTTCCAACTCCTGCAATTTGGCATCGAAGGTATTCTGCAAGTCTTCCAACTTATTGTACGTGATGCGTAACGCTTTATCATGGTAAAGCTGCTGGGTAATAACCTTTTCCTGCGCCTCTTTCAGAGCCATTAGCAAACGATCCAATGCTTCTTCGGACTTGGTTTTTGCCCTCTCGGTAACACCCACCACTCGTCCATGCTTACCTAACGATTCCCTGCGATATTGTGAATGTTTTGGCGGAACCTGATCGGAAAAGTAGGTATTCCCCTTTTCATCCAGCCATTTATACATTTTGTTTGCATGCACAACTTGGCTGGAAAGTAGCCCGACAAAACAAGCGATAATAGTTGTCAATCTGATGCATGTGGTCATAACTAAAGATTCAAGTCTTATTACGTCAGTCAATTATAGGCTAGGCATAGAAAATTTTAAATTAAATTAACTCCTAAGCTCAGGTAATGTTCACCACATTCGATATTCCTCAGTGAGGATCTCGACTACCTATCTGAACCAAATATTTATTAGATTGAAAAATCAACCAATTAGGCTTGCCAATTGATGTATTGGCGGCAAAACCACCATTTTGGCAAGTTGCAACAGCATTAAAGCGACTAAAGGTGACAGATCTATACCACCCAAGTCGGGAATAAACTTACGGCACGTACCCAGCAAAGGTTCTGTTAGGCTATGTAGAACGGATGATGCGGCATTAAAACTGCCTGGATTTAACCAGCTCAATATGGCTCTGGCAAATATGGCGTAAATAAATACGTTAATCAACAAGGAAACCAAATTGCCAAACGATAACAGGGCTAATGCACCAATGCCAATGCTAAACCCTTTTAACATCAATATAGAAAAATCCGCCAACATTTGCAAACTGAGAGCCAAGACTATCGAAGAGGTATCTATTTTGCCAACTGGTGGGATATAACGGCGTAAGATTTTTAACACCGGATGGGTGATCTTTACCAGGAACTGGGAGATCGGGTTATAGAATTCAGCTCGGCTCCATTGCAACAAAAAACGCAGCATAACCGCCAAAATATACAGCGAAAACAGCGAGTCGATGATAAAAATGGCCGGATCGGTCATATAGTTTGCATTCATTGGTTAACTTCCATTTGTTTGGACATTTCGATTGAGCGGTCCCGTGCCGCATGTAAGGCCAAGGACACCAACCGGCTAAACCCGCCAGCCTCAAAGGTCTCTATCGCCTGTTGGGTCGTTCCGCCCGGCGATGTGACGCGTCTACGCAACTCGCCTGGTGACTCCGACGATTCCAACGCTATTTTAGCTGCTCCCAGCGCGGTTTGCTGAATCAACAGGCGGGCTGTCGCCTCGCTCAACCCCAATTCAACGGCGACCTTTTCCATGGCTTCCATCAGTAGAAAGTAATAAGCGGGGCCACTACCGGAAACTGCTGTCACTGCATCCAACTCGCTCTCATCATCAACCCAAAGCGCTATGCCGACGGCACGTAAGATGGTTTCCGCCAAATCGCGTTGCTCTGAACTGACCTTATCATTTGCATGCAGTGCAGTTGCACCGGTCAAAACCAAAGCCGGCGTGTTGGGCATACAACGCACAGTAGCAACATCAGCACCCAGCCACTTGCCTAGACTGGCTTGGTTGATACCTGCGGCTATTGACACCACCAATTGCCGCTGTTGAATGTAAGGGGCAATTTCCTTTGCGACTTGTGCCAATATTTGCGGCTTTACCGCCAACACCACCACATCGACGGTATTAATGACTTCCTGGTTGCTTTGCGTGACATTTATATTTAGATTTGCCGATAACATATCCAGCGTTTCTGGATTGATGTCCGACACCCAAAGTTGCTTCGGGTCATGACCACTAGCAACCAAACCATTGACTAAGCTTGCAGCCATATTGCCGCCGCCGATAAAACCGATTTTCGTTGTTTTCATTTTTTTCTATTGCTGGGAAAGTACACGTATTCTACCCAATATAGGGTCGGAGCTGAAAATCACAAGTGCATTCTTCAATGATGCAATATGCTAAAGTAAGCTAAAAAGCCCGATTTGCCTATGATTGAAACAATTTATATAGAAGAAAATATCCAAAAACACCCGCGTGTCCAAGAGATTTTGGCGCGTTTCCCGACCGCCAGAAACATTATCTGTGGACGCTACGGTGAAGTTTTCAACCCAAAAGCGCAAAATTTTCGTCTGCAAAAACAAAAACCGGCGCTCATATTGGCAGAAAAATATAAAAACTTTGCCCTGGAAACTCCTAAAGATTACGGAATAGGTGCAGACCGGAATTATTATTTTTCCCACATGCTCAATTGCCTATACGACTGCCGTTACTGCTTTTTGCAAGGCATGTATCAATCAGCGAATTATGTACTGTTTGTCAATTATGAGGACTTTCAGGATGAAATCAGGCAGATTTGTAACGATCATCCCACCGAGGATATCCATTTTTTCTCCGGCTATGACTGCGATAGCTTAGCTTTAGAACCCGTTACCGGATTTGCCGAGCAATTCTTACCTTTTTTTGCCGCACTTCCCAACGCTTGGCTGGAATTAAGGACGAAAAGTACTCAGATCAGAAACCTAAGCAATCGAGAACCGTTACCCCGCTGCGTTGTCGCTTTTAGTTTGTCGCCTGCTGAAATTGCCATCAAAGTTGAAGACAAAGCCCCGACTTTGGGTCGTCGTCTCGCGGCGATAGAAAAATTACAGCAACAAGGTTGGCTCATAGGCTTACGTTTTGATCCGATAATTTACCAAACGGGTTACCAGCAGCAGTATCAAAAATTATTCGAGCAGGTATTTGCCCTAATTGACCTTAAGCAATTGCACTCAGTCAGCCTGGGCGCATTCCGCTTACCAGAAAGTTATTACAAAAAAATACATAAGCTCTACCCAGACGAACTTTTGTTTGCCAGCCCATTGCAGCAGCAGGACGGCATGGTTTCTTACCAAAAAGACTTGGAGCAGGAAATGATTCAAACATGCACGGAATCTGTGTTGAACTATATCCCAGCCAGCAAATTTTTTCCATGTACGGCCTAAAACGTACCGTCCTGATAACGGGAGCCAGCTCCGGCATAGGTCGCTCCATCGCCAGAAATTTGCTTCAGCAAGGGCATGATGTCATCGGTATTTCCCGTGATTGTGCCAAATTCAAAGTGTCGCGAGATAATTTCCATCCTGTGCAATTCGATCTTAGTCAGTTACAGGAACTACCCCAGAAGCTACGCGAACTGGAGCGGGAATACCCAGATTTGGATGTGGTTGTTTTTTCGGCTGGAATCGGCCAGTTCGGTTCGCTGGAAGAATTCTCTTACGCCCAAATTCAAGCATTAATGACCATCAATTTCACCAGCCCAGTATTTTTAACGCGAGCCTTACTGCCTTTCTTAAAAAGAAAAACCAACAGCGATTTGATCTATATCGGTTCAGAAGCCGCGCTAAAAGGCAGCCGCAAAGGCACAATCTATTGCGCCAGCAAATTTGCCTTACGTGGATTTACCCAAGCTTTGCGTGAGGAGTGCAGCAAAGATCAGGTACGGGTCTGCCTAATTAATCCGGGCATGGTGCTTACCCCATTCTTCGACCCATTATCGTTTGCCCCAGGTGATGATGAAAGCAATTACCTAATGCCCGAGGATGTTGCAGATGCGGTATCTTATGTCATCAATTCGCGACCGCACATGGTCATTGACGAAATAAACCTAAATCCCGCCACTAAAGTTATAAAGAAAAAATAAACTCAATCCTATAATTCTTGTCTATCTCGTCGATTAAAATCAGGGCTTTTAAAATTCCTATTTCCCGAAGTAACATAAAGAGACAAAGTATTTGGGGACGTTATACAATCTGTCGAACAAATCCAAAATGGCCTCTTCGTGTTAGGCACTTGTTCCACAAAGATACCTTTTTTAGAGAATGTTAAATATGCTAAGTTTGATAAGATTAAATTCACAATCCTGGTTTTTTTTGGGGTTTTGGGGTTGTGTAGGATTGCTGGCTGCGGGCTATTATTTCCAACTCGTTATGAAGCTTGAACCCTGTCCCCTGTGTATCTCACAACGCATTGCCATCTTTTTGACGGGCATGTGTTTTTTATGCGCGGCCTTACATAATCCTGGTCAAACCGGCACGCGGCGTTATGCCATTCTCGGTGCGATTATCGCGCTCTGTGGCGGGGCTATTTCCACACGCCATATATGGATACAACACCTACCGCCCGACCAAGTACCTGAATGTGGGCCTGGGCTAGATTATGTGTTAAATAATTTCCCCTTCACAGAAACCCTCAAACTATTGTTAAGTGGCACGGGCGATTGCGCGAAAGTAAACTGGACTTTCATGGATCTAAGCATGCCCACTTGGACTCTCTTTGCTTTTTTAGGCTTGGCAACAGTAAGCATTTTGCAATACTGGAATTATCAAGAGAAACAATAGTTGATAAAAAATAACGACCCTTTTCATTATTCTTACTATCTGGCCTTAAACGAGAACATATAATATGAACAAAACTCTATTGGCGTTAACAGTAACGATTCCTTTTCTAACCGCACCTCTCCTAACAGCGGCAGCCGAAAAAACGGAACTAAACGCATTACAAAAGGCCATCAACGGCAAACACCGATCGGCAGAACACAAACACAGAGACCAATATCGGCATCCAGAACAAACGTTGGCATTCTTTGATGTGAAAGAAGACATGACAGTTGTGGAAATATCCCCTGGCGAAGGCTGGTATACCGAAATTCTGGCTCCATATCTCAGGGACAAAGGTAAGCTGTATGCCGCTCATTTTTCAAATGATAATCCAGAGCCTTACTTTAAAAAAAGCCTTAGTGACTTTCTCGACAAAATCCATAAACAACCCAAGTTGTACGATAAAGTTGAAATCACCGTATTACAGCCGCCCAAAGAAGTTCAAATTGCCCCTGATGGCTCCGCTGATCGGGTGGTCACCTTTCGCAATGTCCATAATTGGATGAAAAACGACCAAGCAACCAGCGTTTTCAGTGCCATGTTTAAAACCTTAAAACCGGGTGGCATCCTTGGCGTTGTTGAACACAGGGGGGCATCAATAAAGCAGCAAGACCCAAAAGCATTGTCGGGGTATGTGAGCGAAGATTACGTCATCGCCCTAGCCAGAAATGCCGGTTTTGAATTTTTAGCCAAATCTGAGATCAATGCTAACCCCAAAGACACAAAAAACTACCCCGAAGGGGTCTGGACATTACCGCCTACGCTAAGGCTCAAAGATAAGGATAAGGCGAAATATCTGGCAATTGGCGAGAGTGATCGGATGACCATAAAATTCATCAAACCCCAGCCGAAATCCTTGGCCAGCTTTCTGCCCAGCCAATTATTAGGAAGCATAGATCGTGCCGATTTGCCCGACATACCTGCTGTAATCCACAATAGCAAGTAAATTAATAAAAAAATAAACCCGCACCGTTAAAGTGCATTTATTTTTTGTAAGCTATTGATAGTTAATAGCAATATATTGCGAACAATAACTGTGCAATGTAACAAAACTGTAATAAAAACCGTTACTAAGGGGCTATCAAAAGAGTTTATCAACAAAGTTATCCACAGTTTTTGTGGGTAACTTAAATTACCTTAACGCTTAGAATAACTTAGCTAAATAACGTAACTTTCTATTCAAACAGTATGCCTAAGTTGCCGGATGCAACACCCCGTCTAATACTAAGAGTGGCAATAGCCGTTCCCCTCTATCGATTGTTTGATTACCTTGCACCATCTAACATTGACGTAACCATTCTTGCACCTGGAATTCGCCTTGAAGTCCCTTTTGGCACAAGCAAAAAAATTGCTTATCTCATAGAGACTAGCAACGATAGCGAAATTGCACCTGAAAAATTAAAACCAATTGAGCGCATCCTGGACGACAAGCCTTTGCTGTCCACAAAAGACATCCGCTTATTGCACTGGGCAAGCCGTTATTACCACCATCCTTTAGGTGAAGTGTTTAGCACCGCATTCCCCGCCACATTACGCAAAGGTAAGGAAGCCAGCTTACAGTTGCCAGAACCCGCGTATACATTGTCTGAGACAGGAATAAAGACACTTGCCGAACAGTTAAAACGCTCTCCCAATCAGCAAAAAGTATTAGTACACTTTCAACATCTCCATCCCAATTGGCTGACTAAAACTGAACTGACCCATTGGGACAAAAACTGTCAGCCCGCTGTAAAAGCCTTATTGGCAAAAGCATTGCTTACACAAACAGCTTCCAACGCCATGCCACAAAAAAACACGGATGGAAATACGCTGATTACAAAACCACGGACTATCAAAGCCATACACGACGATGTAAGTAATCTGCAATTAAACACAGAACAGCAAGAAGCCATTAATGCCGTCCTCGTTAGCTTAGGAAAATTTGCAGTTTTTTTACTGGAAGGTATCACCGGCAGCGGCAAAACTGAAGTCTACATACAAATCATCCGTTCCGTGCTGGAACGCGGGCAACAGGTTTTGGTGCTGGTGCCGGAAATCAACCTGACACCGCAACTGGAAGAACGCTTCCGGCAACGTTTTTCGGTGGTGATGACCTTATCGCACTCAAATCTGACCGATAAACAACGGCACACGGCATGGCTCAATATGCAACAAGGCGAAAGCGCAATCTTGCTAGGTACACGTTCCGCCTTATTTACACCGCTGAAAAAACCCGGCTTGATTATTCTTGACGAGGAGCATGATGCCTCCTTCAAACAACAAGAAGGCTTCCGATTTTCTGCCCGTGATGTTGCCATTATGCGCGGTAAATTACTGAACATCCCAGTACTGCTGGGTTCTGCCACGCCGTCGCTGGAAAGCCTGCACAATGCCAATCAACAACGCTATCAACACCTAATCTTGTCACAACGCGCGGGCAATGCGGTGGAACCAACGTTGTACTTGTTGGACATCAGAAATAAAAAACTACATCATGGGCTTTACGAAGGGTTAATCAACGAACTTCGCAAGGTATTGTCAAATGGTGAACAAGTTTTAATCTTCCTAAATCGCCGGGGCTTTGCTCCCACCCTAATTTGTCATGGTTGCGGCTGGGTGGCGCGTTGTCGCCATTGCGACGCCAATATGGTTATCCACAACTATGAGAACTTGCTGCGCTGCCACCACTGCGGAAGAGAACAGCGATTACTGCCCAATTGTCCTGCCTGTAAGACAGGTGAGCTGATGCCATTAGGTCTGGGTACGGAAAGGATTGAAGAAGCGTTACGTGAGTTATTCCCCGATAAAACCTTAGTCCGGCTAGACCGCGACACCACCCAACGCAAAGGTTCCCTGGAACGCTATCTTGCCCAAATTAACGAAGGCAAAGCGGACATTATCCTCGGCACCCAAATGCTCGCCAAAGGCCACCATTTCCCGAACGTCACCCTGGTGGCGATTGTCGATGTCGATAGTGGCCTGTTTAGCATCGACTATCATGCGACCGAGCGGCTCGCCCAACTGATTGTACAAGTTTCAGGCCGAGCCGGACGCGCCGAAAAACCCGGCAAAGTCATCTTACAAACCCGTCATCCAGACCACGCCTTGCTCAATACCCTGATTCGCGAAGGCTATCGCAGTTTTACCCATATTGCCCTGGCAGAACGCAAACAAGCCTTACTACCACCTTTTAGCTACCACGCCCTAATAAGGGCGCAAGCAGGCAATCCCAACCTGCCACTCGCTTTTCTGCAAGCCGCAGCAGCATTAACAAAAACGTATAAAGCAGCACACGGCATCCAAATTCTAGGCCCAGTTCCTGCCCCGATGGAAAAACGCGCCGGACTGTACCGCTATCAACTGTTATTTCAAAGCAACAAACGTACTGACCTACAAAAATTGTTAGCCGAACTTATCACTAATATCGACAACATTAAACACGCAAAAAAAATCCGCTGGTCATTAGATGTAGACCCGGTGGATTTGTTTTGATGGGTTATTGAGGATTACCGCTGTCTTTGAATCATGCGCGAAACCCTATAAAAAGGGTAATAGGCTCACCCAGCGGTCGGCAATAGTAAAGCTATCTCTTAATAATAACAGGCCTATTCGGAAGCTCATTCCCATAATCTGAATTGGCAGGAAAATGGGTCGTCAATAATTGGGTGATTTCATCAATACCTTGCAATGAACCTTGTCGAAAATTGCCTTGGTGAAACTCATTTTGAATAGTCTGGGCGATTCTGTTCCATTCAGATTGATCAACACACTTGTGTATGCCACGGTCTGCGAGGATATGGACTTCCCGATCTGCTAGTTGAATATAAATCAGCACACCGCTGTTTTTTTCGGTATCCCATACTCGCAGATTGGAAAAAACCTCCGTAGCACGATGGCGAGCTGACATACCATGCCACACCCAACTCGGTGGCAGTGCGTTTTCTATGGCGAATCTGAGTTCGCCGCTGTGTTGAGATTCTGAGTATTTAACAGCTTTTTCAATATCGTTAAGCGCGTCAACAGGAAACGACAAGCGCCAGCACCAAGGCGGCATAAAAGTATGTTTTAACCAGCGTGACAATTTCACCATGAGCCTGATGCGCCTCCGCCACCGAAACTACCACCGCCACCACCGCCCCAGGAACTACCACCACTGCTGCTTCCACCCCAAGAGCCGCCACCACCGCCATAATAGCCCCCTCCCCTATTTGACCAACCACCACCACCGCCGCCGCCCATGGAATTTGCGCTGGTTAAAAAGAAGATAATAATGCCAATAATGATTGCGCCAATTCCAAAACCTAGGAGGAAATAAGCCAGTGCGCCACTACCTATGCCAGCAATTAGCCCACCCGTGGTGCGACCAAACAATGACGACAGCATTGAACCTGCAAATAATCCGCCAAATAACAGGAAGATAAATCCGCCTTCGTCTTGTTGTGAAGTGTTTATTTGTGTAGCTTCAGGTGCTGGCAACTGTTCACCATCAATCAAGCCGATTATCTGATTTACTCCGGCATCAACCCCACCAACAAAATCTCCGTTTTTTAAATAAGGTGTGATGGTTTCTGCGATGATGCGCTTGGCAATGGCATCGGGAATTACGCCTTCCAGACCATAACCGACTTCGATTCTGAGTTTGCGGTCATTCTTGGCGATAATCAAAATTAGGCCGTCATCCACGCCTTTGCGACCTATACGCCATAAATCACCGACTTTAATACCGAATTCAGCAATATCTTCGGGTTGTGTAGTCGGTACGATTAACACGGCGATCTGACTGCCTTTTTTAGCTTCAAATGCTGCCAGCTTGCTTTCTAACGCTTGGGTTTGAGTGGCACTAAGCGTCCCTGTAAGGTCAGTTACACGGGTGGATAGTTTGGGGATTTCGACATACCCCCAAGCTGGCGCAAGCTGGCACAATAAAATCAGCCATAACACCCCCCCTAATTTGGCAAACGAACTGCTACTGTGCGAAATATCGGTTTTCATGTTGCAATCAGGCGATTATCCTCGGTTACTGCCGTACAGGTTCAACCGGAACGACGGGCGCAGGTAAAGTCATCGGTTGTTGCGGAGCTGTCGCAGGTGCGGGAATTGCGGCTGGCGCTGGCGCACCAAAATCAACCTTAGGTGGCACAGCAATCGCCTGTTCATTTTCCACCGTAAAACTGGGTTTTGTTTTGTATCCGAATATCATCGCAGTCAGGTTGGTAGGGAATGAGCGCACAGTGATGTTATAGTCCTTAACAGTAGAAATGTACCGATTTCGGGCAACCGTAATGCGGTTTTCTGTACCTTCAAGCTGGGCTTGCAAGTCACGGAACATGCCATCAGCTTTCAATTGCGGGTAGTTTTCGGCAACCACCATCAAGCGAGACAATGCGCCGCTCATCTGACTTTGCGCGGCAATAAATTTCTTGAAGGCTTCTTCATCATTAATCAATTCGGGGGTTGCATTGATCGAACCAACCCGTGAACGTGCATCGGTCACTTGCGTCAACACGTCTTTCTCATGCGCCGCATAACCTTTGACCACATTCACCAGATTGGGCACTAAATCGGCACGACGTTGATATTGGTTTAAGACTTCAGCCCACGAGGCTTTGATTTCTTCATCCGAAGATTGGAACGTGTTGTACCCGCAACCGGACAAGGCAAGTATTGCCAGCAGAATTAAGGGATATTGAAAGAATCTGTTGTTGCTGAAAGTCATCATTATTGCTCCATTATTTTTATGGCTATTTGGTTTAAGTATTTAGGGTTAACCGCTGCAAGGGTGTTCTAAAAAACCACAATCTATTTTACTTCTGATGCGAAAGATACACTGAAACCATTGATAATACAAAACTTATCATTCAAGCTGATTTTTTATATGTGTCAATGCGGTTTCCAACAAGTTAGCTTGGTCAGTTTGTAAGCTTAGCGCATCGGTTTCCCGCCGTAACCAGGTGAACTGGCGTTTAGCTAATTGTCGAGTGGCGGCTATGGCCTTCTCAATCATCGTGGCTTTATTATATTCCTCATGCAGATAAGACCATATTTGTCGATAACCGACTGCCCTGATTGATGGCATTTTTTCAGTTAAATCGCCCCGATTCATAAGTGTTTCGACTTCCTCAATAAAGCCTTGCTCCAGCATTTGGGTGAATCGGCTAGCAATGATGTTATGTAACGCCTTTCGCTCATTTGGAGCAATGATGAGTTTGAATTTTTGATAAGGGATTTCTATTTGTTGAGCATCGTTAAAATAAGCGGTTAATGGCTTGCCGCTGATTTCATACACCTCTAAAGCACGTTGGATGCGCTGTGGATCGTTAGGATGGATTCTGGCAGCGGATTCGGGGTCAATACTTGCAAGACGTTGGTGTAATGCCTCTTTCCCCAAGGTTTTTAATTCGCCATCTAACTTTGCTCTGATAAGAGGATCGGCTTCTGGCAATACCGCAAGCCCGTTATTTAAAGCATTAAAATACAACATCGTGCCGCCGACCAATATCGGGATGCGCCCACGTTGGGTTATTTCAGCCATCAACGCCAATGCTTTTGTTCGGAATTGCCCGGTAGAAAACGCTTCTGTCGGGTCGAGAATATCTATTAAATGATGCGCCACCCCTGCCCTTTCATTCAAGGTAGGTTTTGCCGTGCCTATATCCATACCTCGATAAACCAGTGCAGAATCTACACTGATGATTTCACCATTGAATGCTTGGGCTAATTGTACAGCTAATGTTGATTTTCCTGATGCCGTTGGGCCCATTAAGAAAATGGTGGGGGGATGGGGCTGCATTATTTAACCTGTAAAATATGCTAAATATAGGATATGCCGAGGCACGAGACGCATCTGCCGAGAACGCAAACGATGCGCTTCACTTTGTGAAGCACATCCTACAGCACTAAATCGCTTATACTAACAGCATTGACAATATACCCCGTCACGCGGAGACAGCCTGTACAGCAATTATTTTGCAGGCACGGCTTCTTTTGGACTCTCAACTTCTTTTGGAGCTTCAACCGCTTTTGGGGCTTCAGCAGCCTTTTGTTTTTCCGCAGCCCTTTTCTTTCTTTCCTCAGCCTTATGCGCTAGCGCAGCCCTTTGCTCCGCAGCACGAGTCGAAGAAATCCCGCCGCTTTCATAGGCTTCTTCAGCCTGGGTAAGTGCAGGTGACGAGAGTGCTAATACCGCGCACACGCATAACGGCAATGACATTTTGATTGATTTTATAGATAACATAATCACCTCTTAATTTAATTAAAATAGCTGTTCAAAATTAGCGCAACCCAATAAGATACTCAAAAAAATATGGCTTGTGTCATGTAGTCTTCCAATTGCCAATTAACACCGGATATTAATGAGGAGGGTGCGACCTGTGCAGTGGTGGACACCACAAAAGTCGGACATAGTCTAACGGTTTACCCAGACTTTGGGAATGCGACAAATTGTCACAGCTTGGATGTGATGAACAAAGTGAATCGCACCAATCGAGAAACACGAACGATGTGGTTCGTACCTCACCACATCCTACCGGGCTACGATGAGATGAAATGTCAACAGAACCTAGGGCTTTATCATAATTTGAACCAGGGGCCCCACGAACTAAGGTTAGATGAAGCACGATATTTTACATATACCAAATTGTCTGTGCCGCAGACTCGGACTTGAACTCCACCTTTTGAGAATGAACCATTCGGCAATACACGAAGTCCGCCAATTACCACTCCACCCAAATTAAAAGTATTCGGCTGGCCTTTTACAAACCTAAAAACAGTTCGATTATCAACAAAAAAAAACTCGTAACCATGTGTAGTAAAAATCCACTGAGCGTTTCTTGTGGTATCTTTCAAATATGCTGGACAAGTGATAGCAGCGTGTGTCTGAGTTCCGAAAAGAGAAATCCCCATTACTAAAAATAGAATATTCACTAAAATTTTAAATCTTTTTGGGATAAGAAACCCTAAATCAGAAGTAAAAGTACAAATTAATTGCTTCGTTTTCATAGAAAGACTCCTGAAATAAATAATCACAGTGTTTTATGGATTAACGTTACGTTTTTTACTTTCGCGACGATACCCTGACATAATATTTCAAAAATATCAAACAGTTTTGTTGTGTTAATTAATTCAAGGCAGCGAGTAGCCTAATGGTATGGACTCCTCGCCTTCCCAACGGCATCGCGATGTGCCAAAGTGGGAGGGTAAAACCACCACTTAACAGAAGGCGAGAAAACCGAGATGAATATTACGACAATTGGTCTGGACATTGCAAAGAGTGTATCTCAGGTACAAGGTGTTGACCTGAATGGGAAGGCCTACGCGAGATGGGATTTGTAATCCCGTCTTACTCACGTTTTCCCGACGATGACGTTGTTGAACCACGTCGAAACCTTGCGAATGGGGCAACATGCCCCGTCCGGCTGAGTGTTAATATCAAGCTGGCTTCGAGAAGATTTTGATTATAATTTAGTTCCTAACATACAAGCAAAAATGGCGAAAGATAATGAAAAGTTCACAAACCTACTATGGATAAGCTAATTGACTCGACAAAAACACCGCCTATACCAAGTCTCGGTGTCGGAGGCGTGTTGTTTAACAGTAGTCGGCAGGTGTTGCTTATAAAGCGTAATCAAGCACCCGCTAAAGGGTTGTGGTCAATTCCTGGCGGTAGATTAGAGCCAGGTGAAACCTTGGTTGAGGCCTGTCGACGTGAGTTTCATGAAGAGACCAATCTGGATGTCGAAGTGAAACATATCGTTGCCGTTGTTGATAGGCAGCTTGAAGGCTTTCATTATGTGATTATCGACTATTGGGTTCAACTCGTTGATGCAGAAAGGTGTTTTCCCATAGCTCAGAGCGATATTGCTGAAGCTAAGTGGATAAGTTTGGACGATTTGGGGTTATATGACGTGGTCGTGGGTTTAACCGAGATTATTCTGAGTACTTATCATGCTCAAGCCCAAAGCGGTTTAGTGGGTTTGCATGATGTTGATTTAGCGGGGACGGATTTTATTTTGCCAATATTTGTGGTTAAGTAGAATTTACCGAGGGACAAGGCGCATCAGCCGAGATAATAAGACCGATGCGCTTCTCTTCGTTCAGCACATGTTACGGTGTTGAATTATTTCGCCGTCGCCCGATAATACTCAATCGCCGCAGCAACACCACTACCCGCCGTAATATCAAAACCGTTATCCAGCATCGCCATTTCCACGCCGGCAATCGCACCCAGCATGGAAACATCGTTCATGTCGCCAACGTGACCAATACGGAATGCTTTACCTGCCAATTCCGACAAGCCAGCGCCAAGCGAAATATTGTATTTGCTAAATGCTGTGCTGATGACGTGACGGGCATCTTTGTCTTCCGGCACCATAATGGCTGTTACGGTATTGGACTCAAAACCTGGATGCGCACACTGCTTTAATCCCCAGGCGGCAACTGCTTTGCGTGTGCCTTCTGCTAAGCGATGATGGCGAGCATAGACATTTTCCATGCCTTCTTCCAGCAATAAATCCAGTGCCTTACGCAAGCCGTACAAGATTGGCAGATTGGGCGTATAAGGCGTGTAACCATCCTTATTAGCATTCATTTGATCGCGTAAATCTAGGAAACATCGTGGGTAAGTAGTCGTTTCCGAAGCCTTCAAGGCTTTTTGGCTGAATGCCAAAAACGCACCGCCAGCAGGCAACATAAAGCCTTTTTGTGAACCGCTGATTGCACCGTCCACACCCCATTCGTCCATGCGAAAATCCAGGCTGGCAATGGAGCTAACGCCATCGACAAACATTAAAGCGGGATGTTTCGACGCATCCATTGCCTTACGGACACCGGCGATGTCACTGGTGACACCCGTAGCAGTTTCATTGTGTGTGGCTAAGACGGCTTTGATTTCATGGTCGCTGTCTTCTTTTAAGCGAGCTTCCAGTTTATCTAGCGGAATGCCTTTGCCCCAGGTTTCTTGATGAATTTCAACATCAAAACCTAAGCGTTTCGCCATCTCTGCCCATAAATGGCTGAATTGGCCGAAACGGTAAATCAAAACCTTATCCCCAGGATTTAAGCAGTTGGTTAAGGCAATTTCCCAACCTGCTGTTCCAGTCGCAGGAAAGATAAATGCTTGTCCGGTTTCAGTGCGGAATATTTTTTTCAAATCCTGTAATAACGGTGTCAGCAATTTGGGGAAGATTGGAGAACGATGGTCTTCCATCGCAATGTGCATTGCATTTAAAACTTCATTAGGTACGTTGGTAGGGCCCGGGATATACAGGTGATTACGACCAGCCATGGTTTTGCCTCTAAGTAGTTGTTGAATAAGTTTGATATTTTACAGGCAACAAAAGACAGGTTATTTTTGTTACTGCCGCCCTCTAATGCGGATTATGATGACATAGCCGAAAATAATCGGCAATCATCTGCACGTTAAAAATTGACTTTACTTGCACTAAACGTAGAATGGCGGGTTGATTTTGATATGGATTTTGTGGTGATAGCTCGAGCTATCTTTCAAAAATCCTCCAGTTACAAATTAGGGATGTTTAATGAGTCATACTTTATACACAGCGTCAGTGCAACGCGTTCAACGCTGTGAGCTAGCGATTCCGGGATCAAGCCCTGAAATGTTTGAGAAAGCGTTGAAAAGCGGTACAGATTTCATATTTCTTGACTTAGAAGATGCCGTCGCCCCTGACGATAAGCTGCAAGCCCGGAAAAATGTCATCCAGGCCATCAACGATATCGACTGGAAAAGCCACGGTATCACGGTTTCTGTCCGCATCAACGGCTTGGACACCCAGTATATGGTGCGCGATGTCGTCGATCTGGTCGAACAAGCTGGCTCGAAAATAGACACAATACTTATCCCTAAAGTGGGGGTTTATGCCGATGTGTATATGGTAGAAGCCATGCTTAACCAATTAGAAATGCAGCAAGGCTTAAAAAACAAAATCGGTATTGAAGCTTTAATCGAAACCGCATTGGGCATGGCTAACGTTGAAGACATCGCCCGTAATGGCGCTTGTGGACGACTTGAAGCGCTGCACTTTGGTGTCGCCGATTATGCCGCCAGCAATCGCGCGCGGACTACTAACATCGGTGGCTTAAATCCTGATTATCCTGGCGACCAATGGCATTCAGCTATAAGCCGTATGACAGTAGCTTGTCGAGCCTTTGGTTTGCGGCCTATTGACGGACCTTTCGGCGATTTTAAAGACCCAGACGGCTTTAAGGCCGCTGCAAAGAGGGCGGCAGCATTGGGCTGTGAAGGTAAGTGGGCGATCCATCCCTCGCAAATAGAACTGGCTAATGAAGTATTCACCCCGCCTGCCGCCGAAGTAGAAAAAGCCAAACGCATCCTAAAAGCATTACAAGAAGCTGCCGCGCAAGGTAAAGGCGCTGCTGCTTTGGATGGTCGGCTAATTGATGCCGCCTCCGAAAAAATGGCGAATAATGTCGTAAGAGCAGCCGAAGCCATCGCTGCAAAAAC
The DNA here is from genome assembly GCF_040079455.1 of Methyloglobulus sp. Classification (GTDB taxonomy): domain Bacteria; phylum Pseudomonadota; class Gammaproteobacteria; order Methylococcales; family Methylomonadaceae; genus Methyloglobulus. Next base: position 28,638 of record NZ_JBEBKJ010000023.1, read on the forward strand.
CAAATAATCACAGAAACACGAGGAAGATGCCGTGGATATTCATGAGTATCAAGCAAAAGAATTATTAAGCGGCTACGGCGTTAAAATTGCCGAAGGTGGCTTGGCATATAGTCCAGAAGACGCTGTGCAACGCGCACGGGATATTGGCGGACACGTCTGGGCGGTAAAGGCACAAATTCATTCGGGTGCACGCGGTAAAGCCGGTGGCATTAAAATCTGCAAAACGCATGACGAAGTTGCAGAAGCAGCAGAATATTTGTTGGGCAAACGTTTAGTTACCCACCAAACCGGTCCCGCAGGAAAAATTTGTTCAAGGCTTTATGTTGAAGCCGGAACAGAAATCGCGAAAGAATTATATTTTTGCTTCCTGGTTGACCGTAGCTCAGAACGTATCGTCATGGTTGGCTCTGCCCAAGGCGGCATGGAGATTGAAGAACTGGCGGCAACAAACCCAGATGCCATCACCAAAATCTACATCGAACCCGCCGTGGGTATCCAGGATTATCAAGCCCGTCAAATGGCATTTGCCCTAGGTTTGGATGCCGAAATCATGAGCCACGCAGTCAAAACGATCAGGGGTTGCTACCGCGCCTTGCGTGAACTCGATGTCAGTATGCTGGAAATCAATCCTCTGGTCGTTACCGCAAATAACGAGTTGATCGCATTGGATGCAAAAATGAGTTTTGATGACAACGCCTTGTTTCGTCAACCAAAAATTGCCGAATTACGCGACAAAACCCAGGAAGACCCACGGGAAATGGCCGCTGCCGACCGTGGCTTAAGTTACGTCGGACTCGATGGCGACATCGGTTGCATGATTAACGGCGCTGGACTGGCGATGGCAACAATGGACATGATTAAATTGGCAGGCGGCGAACCGGCCAACTTTTTGGACGTGGGCGGTGGTGCATCCGCAGAACGCACGGAAAAGGCATTCCGCCTAGTTTTAGCCGATGAAAATGTGAAAGCCATGCTGGTCAATATTTTTGCAGGTATCAACCGCTGCGATTGGATAGCAGAGGGTGTAGTTCATGCGGTGCAGAAACTTGATATGAAAATTCCGCTCATCGTTCGCTTATCTGGCACCAATGTCGCGGAAGGCCGTCGCATAATCGCGGAAAGCGGCTTACCCATTATTACCGCAGACACATTGGCAGAAGCAGCTGAAAAAGCTGTGCAAGCGCGTAACGAAGCCGTTGCAAAAGGGGGATGCTAAGTGGCTATTTTAATCAACGAAAACACACGCATTATCGTCCAGGGCTTTACCGGCAAAATCGGCACTTTCCATGCCGAAGACATGATGAAGTACGGCTCTAAAGTCGTCGGTGGCGTGACACCTGGCAAAGGTGGACAGAAACACTTAGGGTTACCTGTATTTAATACAGTCAAAGAGTCTGTACAGGAAACCCAAGCCGATGCTAGCATCATCTTCGTACCACCCGCGTTTGCGGCTGATTCCATCATGGAAGCCGCTGATGCCGGGATTAAGTATTGTGTTGCTATTACCGACGGTATCCCGACGCAAGACATGATGACGGTCAAAAATTTCCTGCGCCGTTTTCCTGATGACAAACGCATGATCTTAACAGGGCCGAATTGTGCCGGTACGATTAGCCCTGGACGATCTATGTTAGGTATCATGCCTGGACATATTTACATGCAGGGCAATGTCGGTATCGTAGGCCGTTCTGGCACGTTAGGCTATGAAGCCGCAGCGCAAATGAAAGTCTTAGGGATTGGTGTTAGCACTTCTGTAGGCATAGGCGGCGACCCCATCAACGGCAGCGCACACCAAGTCATCTTGGCTAAATTTGAAAAAGACCCAGAAACCAAGGTCATCATGATGATTGGTGAAATCGGTGGTCCACAAGAAGTGGAAGCAGGGATTTATGCGAAAGACAATATGACCAAGCCCGTCGTCGCTTATATTGCTGGTTTAACCGCACCGGAAGGCCGCCGTATGGGTCATGCTGGAGCGATCATTTCATCCGCAAGTGAAGGTGCAGCCGAAAAAGTCGCCATGCTGAAAGATTTGGGCATTATTATTTGCCCCACTCCTGCGGCAATGGGGGCTACGGTAGCGGAAGTGTTGGCAAAAATGTAAGAAAATATCATGGACTGCCCACAAAAAATGTGGCTTATGGGCAGTTCAAGCTTGATAGATAACCCTTGCGCAATTTAAGCGATTTTTTTACGTTTAATGATGCCCAACCAGACAAGCCCTGAAGTAAAAAACACTAGGGCTCCAGGCAAGGGAACTTCTTGGGATACAAAAACTGGCTCTGTTGAACCCCAACTTATTCCTGGGGCAGATGATATAGGATTCCCATCTTTGTCACGGCCTTCAACATAAAAGGCAGATGCACTTATTCCACCGCCATGCCTGCCTAGGTAAGTTACGGAGCGAGCAGAGTTAAAAAAGTAAGTATTGCCATCCAATGCCCCAAGGTACCTACCATCCAAAGAAACATCTATATAACGCACAAGCTCAAGAGAATTGTTTTTAATATCATATTGCAAGTAACTTCCTTCGTCTCCGGCCATACCACCGGGGGTATCTGTATTTACCCCATAGATATTTGGAATTCCGGTGAAGGTTAAAGAAAAGTGTGTAACTTCATTACCATTAGCTCGCACCCCGGTAATCAAGCCATCTGAGCCAGTGTTGCCAAAGTCATCGGAATACTTGTCTTCACCTTCAAAAAAACCAAAAATACGTCCATTACTGTATGTATCCAAAATATCGCCATTACTTGAAAGGATGCTCCCCGACAATCCACTTAGCGAAAAATTGTAACGTGCCGCATTAACTACTGGAGTGCTAAAACTTATTAGCACTATCAGAAAAACTGTGCATAGTGTGTTAGGCGCTTGTAACTTCATAAAATCTCCTTGATTCCTGTAGCAATTAACAAATATAGACTTAAATCTATGTTATATATACAAATATAATTAGGAAACTACGATTTTAATGCTATAAGGGGATCTCTAAAAATCCCCTCTCCCTCTGGGAGAGGGCTAGGGTGAGGGTGAGGGTTGTAAATGCTAGTTTTTACAGCCCTCATCCCAACCTTCTCCCAGAGGGAGAAGGAGTTTTTTGAATTTTTAGAGACCCCTATAAGTAAATCTTATTCTTTGCTCGTTCTTGGTAATAAAACCAGCGCACTTTCGACAGTATTCCAAACCACAACTCATTCATTCCAATAGATAAAATCTGTCGGGAGATTTAGTTTCTAATTTATTGATTTGAAATGCAAGTTTTTTACAATTGACACCTTATACCAATCCCAATAAGTTCACATATTATCCCTTCTCCAGTGGGAGAAGGTTAGGATGAGGGGATTCAAATAACAACTTATTGGGATTGGGATTGGTATTATCATTTGTCCTGAGCTTCATTGCGATGGATACGTCCCGCTCCTCAGAACACCTAATTAAAATAAAATATAACCCATGTTAAGCAACGATAAACACTTTGAGCTAATCGGCTGAATCGGCTTTATCCTGATCGTCAGTGCCTATTTGTTCGTGACGATCAAGCTGGTTGAAGTCAGCTCTGCTGTCTACCACATGATGAATCTAACAGGTGCTTTGTGTATGGCCACTAATGCCAAACATAATAAAGCCAAGCCTTTGCTTTGGCTTAATATGGTTTGGTTTTTGATTGCACTTATGGGCTTATTGCAACTTTACAAACCTTAACGCTATAAAGTTGGTTCAAAACGCTTATTTTGAGCCACTCAATATACAAGACCATTAATGACTGCGAGAAAATCGCACAGTCACTATTGTGTAATCTTAAGAAACGCTGATCGAATCAGTTTCTCTCATGGTTCGACAAGCTGCACGAAGGGAGTCCACAAATTACCGTTCGTGCTTGAACCTTGCCGAAGGACGACTTAGCCAGAACGTCCTTAAGTTAGCTTAATGGCAGACTTTTTTACGATTTGCATTGTAACCTTGCGCCTGAGCATCAGCTTCATTCATGTATTCCCCTTCTTTGGTCTTGCCATAAAATTTGCTGCCTTCACAGTGGTAGATTTTAGATCGGGTGTTGACCCAAACCTTACCCGATCCTGCTGCTGGGGCTGTAGCGGCTGCTTTTACAGGTGCAGCTGTTGCAGCAGGCGCGACAGTTGCCGCTGGAGCAGTGCTTTCTGCAGCGGGGGCGGGTTGTTTATCGGCATACCACTCTTTTACGCCTTTATGCCCTCTGCAAGCACCTCTTTTGGAAGCACCGGTATAAGTAGTACCATCTTTACATAAACCGGTAGCGGCGGCTCCTCCGTCAGCTGCTGGTGTAGCTGCAACTGGTGCAGCCGTAGCAGGTGTGGCTTCGCTTGCAGTTGGCACTTGCTTGTCTGCATACCATTCCTTGATGCCTTTATGTCCTCTACAAGCGCCTCTTTTTGAGGCCCCTGTGTAAGGCGTTCCGTCTTTGCATAAACCTGTAGCAGCACCATCGGCGGTTGCTGCTGGTGTGACTGCGGTTGTTGCAGGCACAGCCGCCGGAGCGCTTACACTATTCTTGTCGGCATACCATTCCTTGATACCTTTGTGTCCTCTACACGCACCTTTCTTGGAAGCACCCGTATAAGGTGTGCCATCCTTACACATTCCCGTAGCAACACCACTGTCGCTAGCGACCGTAGTGGCTGGCACAGATGATGCTGGGCTACTTGTCGCCGTAGCGGTATTATCGCCGTACCATTCTTTGACTCCCTTATGCCCTCGGCAAGCACCTCTCTTTGAGGCTCCCGTGTAAGAAGTTCCATCTTTACACAAACCCGTCGCAGTACTCCCTGATTCGGCAAAAGCGCCGATACAGAAAAAACAGATTATACTTACCATAAACAGCGATTGAATTTTCATAATAGTTTTCCTTCGTGGTGTGTAATAAGACCTAGGGTTGCAAGATTTGCGTGATGAAAATGCCCATCATGCAGGTGAAGTGTGGGTACGGCATTGCATTACAACGTAAATTATAACTGGATGAATAATTTTTATCCAATTCTAGCAAAAAATGCCAAGATAAAATTGCCTGAAAATAAAATATGGTCAGTATCAGATTGATTTAATAAGATTTCTTATTAAGAAAAACAAAAAATCTAACAAATCTTAAGCAAATCCTCCGCCGATATTATGTCTTTCTAACCTGAATACAACCTGAATATTGACTATGTTTTTTTATTCCTTGCCCATTTTGTTTAATGACATTCAGTTAGTTAGTCCAGTTGAGTGTCTGCTTATGATAGGCGCGATCTTTGCCGTAATTTACTTCACCGCACCTCCACCTGACCAAAACTGGCAAGCTCAACCTTTTGATAGCTTCCTTCTGACATCTTGGCTAGGTGGTATGTCCCTTTACTGGGTGTTTTGGCCTTTTTTTCTATTTTTGAATGCCAGCTTACTTACCGCAGATATACTGGCAAAAAGTGGAGTCATAACCGTTTCTAGCTGGGATGAAATACATCTTATTGTTCTCTTGACCGTCGCTTGGTGGATAGTTAGTGTATGGCGTTGCTCAGACAACACACAAGCTCGAATTTGGGCGTCCTTGGCTCGACTGGCAACGATCTCCGTAATGGTTGAATACGGCCTTAAGCTTCTGATTCGCATTGACTATCCGCGTATATTTTTCAACTGTGAGGACATATTACTGGATTATGGCAGTTGTTTTTAATGCCGAATCAATAAAAAACTACTTTTGTCAATCCTTGTAATATTCACTGCTGCCATCCATATTACCGGTTTGGCCGTACAATAACGGCCAGCCTGAATTTAGTTCAGCGGCAGCAATTACCTCACACACAGCAATTTTGTGATCGCCAGCATCCGTAAAATGGCTGAGTTTGCAATCAAAATAAGCCAAACTGGCGGACAATACTGGCGCCGCTGTTTTTCCTGCTTGCCAGCGATAAGTTGTCATTTTTTCTTTAACTCCGGATTGTCCGAAATGTGCGGCGATGGCCAAATGGTCTTGCCCCAAGACATTGACAGTACAAACACCGCTAGCCTTTAACAGTTGGTAAGAATAATGCTCAGGGTTGATACTGAAAGCGATAATAGGTGGATCAAAGGAAACCTGCATCACCCAGGCTGCGGTAAATGCGTTTTGTTCCGAACCGTTGGCGACCGCGATGACGTAAACACCGTGGGTAATCTGTTTAAACAAAACGTTGGAATTTTGCATCATAGTTAATGCACCAACTTAATCCGCATACTTAAATCAATCGCCTTGATATTTTTGGTCAACGCACCGATGGAAATGTAATCAACACCTGTTTCGGCAATGGTACGAATGTTTTCTAGCGTGATATTGCCTGATGCTTCTAGTTCAATCGCGTTTTGGTTCATGACAACCGCCGTCCGCATATCATCAAGTGTAAAGTTATCGAGCATAATACGGTCAGGTTTTGCGGCGATTGCTTCCTGGAATTCCAGTAGTGATTCAACTTCCACTTCTATCGGAACGGATGACTGCTGCCGCGCTATTTGCACGGCTTTAGCAATGGATCCGGCGGCAACGATGTGATTTTCCTTGATTAACACGCCGTCGTACAAACCGATTCTATGGTTATAACAACCGCCACAAACGACGGCATATTTTTGTGCGTTTCTTAAACCTGGGATGGTTTTGCGGGTATCCAATACTTTGCATCCTGTCCCGACGACGGCTTCGGCATAGTGCCTTGCTATTGTTGCAGTTGCGGATAAGGTTTGTAGCAAGTTTAACGCTGTACGTTCCCCGGTCAATAACGCTCTTGCGAAACCGCTGAGATTGCATAAGGTTGTGCCGGGACTGACAGCTTCGCCTTCTTGTACGTGCCAAAAAATACTTACATCAGCATTGAGACACCTGAAAACCCCATCAAACCAAGCTTGCCCACAGACCACCATCGCTTCCCGCGTAATCACGAGGGCTTCAGCCTGAACGGTTTCAGGAATAATAGCAGCGGTAATATCGCCAGTGCCAATGTCTTCTTTAAGGTAAGCCCTTACGTCCGCTAATTGCGGCTCAATCAAAGTCGAGTTTGTCATTTGTTAACGGTATTCTTTAAAATTTTCTCTATGAGGATGCCCACAATCTGTCTCGCCTGAACTAAAACGCTACTTACAAATGCCACCAGCTTCTTCAACTTCTCTTCGTAGCTGTTTTCAGCAAATTTCGTTTTCCATTGTTGGTAGTGAACCCACACGCCGTCCACGTAAACCGGCTTATACAGCCACATCTCCATAATAGAAGTCACCCACATAAAAATGAACGAAACAGCCATGCCCATACCTGCAAAAATGACCAACCAGGCAAACATCGGAAAGAATTTGGTCAACCACCAGGACAGGATGTCGGCAATCAGAAAGGCATAGGGCATACCGACGGCAATACATTTGTATTTAATGCTGGTCGTTTCCGAAAAACTAAAAATAATCCCGACAAACATAAAGATAAAGCTGATGCCAAACATGTGGATATGTGATCCGCGTGTGAGTGAAGCAAGCGTAGCGCCTTCATCCTGGGCAGTCAACGCTTTCAACTTCTCAAAATCATTAAAATTCGGGATACCGGAAGCCTCTTTGTTGTGGCACATAACACAGCGTTCCTGGATGATCTTTTCGATACCGTCAGCTTTATAGTCATCAATATCCGCACCATCCCTGACCCATTGGATGATATCAAAACGCTGTTTTTCAGTTGCATTCTGCTTCATTGCACCGTTAAGTTGCTGCTCCAACACCGTACCGGAACGGTTACCGTAATAGCTATAAACAATATCATCAACCGACAAGCCGAACTTACCGTCCGCCATCCCGTGGGTCAGCAATATCTGGATCAGTGCGAACATGTAACCGATACCGACGGTAATCAGGTAGCCGGTAAACAGTACCTTGATGGGGGTGTCGTGGTCTTTTAGTGGGGTGGATTTTGTTGGCACAAGTTTTCCTAAAGGGTTTGAAAAATCAAATTAAGTAGCCGTATGAAGTACAACGTATACGGGAAATCGAAATTATTAATTCCTGGATTCCGCAAGCTCCATCCAGGCTACTTGCTAAATATCGTCGTTTTTGTTCTTTTCAAACATACTTCGCCACAAACGAAACTTTCTCTGTGGACTTTTTTCGTCTAGTACATGCTTCCAGCGATCTAAAACATCTGTATTTAATCTTTGCTGATCCTGGAATATCTCTGCCTGACGAGATGGCATGTTTGTTATCCAGAAAACAAATAAAGGACCAAGAAACGGAATTATCGCAATGATTGAATAGCTAATTTTAAAAAATAATATATCGCCCGATTTCCAAATACAGCAAAGAAGATAAAGAGCTATCAACTCTGAAATTACAAGGCTGATTTCAAACCATGGCATAAAATGAATTAAACCGAACTCATTAATTTCGCTTCAACCTGTAGATTGCTGTAATTTTTACCTTAATTCGCACTCACCTGGGAATACTGATAACGATTCTTAATCGCCTGTGCCAATTGATGCACTGCCATTGCGTACTTGTTGCTGTTGTTGTAACGCTTGATGACTTTGAAGTTAGGGTGGACGCGCCAGTATTCCATGCCTTCGTACGTGCTTAATTCGATGACGGACGCGCCGTAGGAATCGCTGGCTGGTTGTGCTACTGGGCTTTTGTAATCCCAACCGCTGCGGGAGAAATAATGCGCGACGCTGCCAATCGCATCATTAGGTTGCCAAAGGTCGCGCCGTCCGTTGCGGTCGAAATCGACGGCAAGTTTTCGGAAACTGCTGGGCATGAATTGTCCCAAGCCCATTGCACCCGCCCAGGAACCGACAGGTTGGCGTGGGTTGTAGCCTTCTTCGCGGGTCATTAGCAGGAAGTTTTCCAGTTCTGACATGAAATACTTAGAACGGCGTTGGGTATCGAATGATAAGGTGGTCAAGGCATCGAAGACGCAGGTTTTGCCTATGTTTTTACCGAAATAGGTTTCAACCCCAATAATGCCGACAATATATTCGGGATCAACACCATAAGCAGCACTGGCTTTGCTAATAGCATCCGAATTGTCACGCCAGAATTCTACGCCGTTGCTGATGTGCTGCTCGGTGAGAAACTTACCACGATAACGTGACCAACTGCCTGGACGGGACGGTGTAGAAGTTTTTGGCGACGGAGCTTCCAGACGAATGACTGAATCCAGCCGATTAGCTTGCGCGAATAAACCTTGTAAGTAGCTTTCAGAAAAGCCATGGGTATCACACATGTGCCGGATAAAGCTTTTTACGGGATAGGAATTGGCGTAATTGCCAGATGTGCCGTAGGAATCTACAGACTGGCTGTAAGGCTCGTATGCGCCTTTAGACTGCGTAGACCGCAGTGGCGGTGTCATCGGCCTGATGGGAAGGTTGGCTTGTGGATTATTGATGGTTTCAGGATAGGAAGAGCTGTAATCAGTTGCTGGATCACTGGCACATCCTGAGAATAACACCACAAAAACCAGTCTAACTAGGTGTTTATTGAATGAATTTGTCACGAGACCACCTTCCACTGCAAAGTTAATAAAGCCGTTACCCTAATTTGGGAGTCCTAACCATTTCCAAAACCGTCGCTGTTCAAATTACGCAGCTATCCGCTAGCAAGTCCTTCTGCTATTTCATCCTGTAATTTTTTTATGATGCTTATGGGGTTTGCCGCCATGCGGATGGGTCTGCCAATAACGACATGATCTGCGCCATTGAAAATCGCCTTACGCGCTGTAGCAATCCGCTTTTGGTCATCTTCGCCAGGAACACTCGATTCTGGACGTATCCCAGGGGTGACAATAAGAAAGTTGTTGCCTAATTCATCGCGCAAAGGCTTGGCTTCTAGTGCGGAAGAAACCACGCCATCACAGCCCAAACTTAGCGCCTTCCTTGAACGAATCAACACCAAATCTTCAATCGACCCCGTCAACCCCATTTGGCGCATGTCGGATTCATCAAAACTGGTCAGCACGGTAACCGCCAACACTTTGACATTACCTTTATCAGAAAGTGCGGCTTTGATTATAGAATCGTTACCGTGTATCGTGGCAAACGTTACGCCTCGATCTTTAACTTGCTGTACCGCAAGATGGACGGTTTCGGGAATATCAAAAAATTTCAGGTCGAGCATGACCTTGTTGTCTCGGTCGATGATGAAATCAACAATATCCCACCAACCGGCTAAAAATAGTTCCAGGCCAACCTTAAAAAATTTAATATCGCCATCCAGATTTCTAACCCATTGTTTTGCTTCATCTGGGTCAGCGACATCGAGCGCAAAGATTATTCGTTCATTTAGTGCTATATTTTTCACGGTTTGGCCACAAAATAACTACTAATAAACCGTGTATGCTATCACACAGACAGACTTATTTTTCAAAAATGCACGCTACCAAAGCATTGTTCCACTAAAAACTGAGGTATTATTAAACGTCTTAAAAACCCTAAAATGGGCGCGTTTCTCGCGAATATCTTTAATGAAAATCTATGCTGATAGTAGTTTTTCCTGATGAATTAGGGCTTTATCTATAATAAGATTTTCACTTCAGCACTAGCTATGTTGGATTAGATCTAATCCTCATTCAACACGGCATCACACGCTGTAGGTAGAGGTGTCTTCTTTGCTGGAGACTTTTTGGACGGCATTTGAGCTTCAGCCGAAAACCACCAAGCAAGATCGGCGCCGCAACCATCACCCCAAGGAACGGGGTCTTGTTTTTCACAACGAATATCCCCGCCGGGGCATTTCAGCCGGACGTGAAAGTGATCTGCATGGGCATACCAAGGGCGAATTTTTTGTAACCAATCATGGGGAATTTTACGCTGACATAACTGTTGTTTGATGTGCGCGTTAACAAAAATGCGGTCAACTTCAGGTAACCGTGCGGCCGCCTCAAGAATTTTCTCATTTGCTGACGACCACTGGCTTGGGTTGATACCCTTTTCTTTGCTTGTCAGGACAGAGGTGGCTCCCCATTCTTCACGTTCGCTAAAGCTGAGCTCTTTTTTTTCAGCCTCCTTCGCGAGGAGATACCAAATATCGACATCAAGTCCAGTCTGGTGGCTACGATGACCGGTCAGGGTTGGACCACCCCGCGCTAGCCCCATATCACCAATAAGCAAGGTGCCTAAGCGTTGATTATGTGCAGTTTCACCCATTTTCTCAATGAACTGAACGAGATCGGGATGCCCATAATAGCGTTTTCTGGATAATCGCATCACCTGGTAACCTTGACCATTCTGCGGTAAGGTTGCCGCACCCTTTAGGCAACCCGATGTATATTTGCCAATACTTTGGGCACTTCTGGCTAACGTAGGCTTCTCGACTCTTGACCAAGCATGAGCATCTGTTTGGGCTTGGCTGACGGAAAAAAAACAGAGCAATGCTAAAAAAAAGGTTAATTTCATAAATCTGGGCGCTTTTATTATTTAGGGGTATCATTCGACAACGACGCTATCGGGTAATTGTAGCGCAAGAAAGAAGACTCTGTTCATCACTGCTTGACAAAATTCTCACATCGTAGACACTAGACCCGTTTTTCACTTCCCAAGAGACCACTTTGAACGATATGACCCTGGGTATGCTATTTGGCATACTCGCTTTAATGCTTATTCTTTCCGCTTTTTTTTCTGGCTCAGAGACAGCATTAATGGCTTTAAACCGTTATCGTTTAAGGCATTTAGTCAAACTTAAACATAAGGGTGCGATAAAAGCCCAAAGGTTACTGCAACGGCCTGACCGATTATTGGGCATGATTTTGCTGGGAAATATCTTCGTCAACACTGCCGCCGCGTCCGTCGCCACCATCATCGCCATCCGGCTTTATCCAGAACAAGAAAGCGCAGTGCTTATTGCTGATGGGATTCTGATTCTGGTGACCTTGATTTTTTCGGAGGCCACTCCTAAAACTTATGCTGCAGTAAAACCGGAAACCATCGCTTTTCCTTCGGCATGGGTTTATGTTCCCCTGCTGAAGCTGTTTTACCCTATCATAGAATTCGTCAATATTTTTGTTAGCCTTCTGTTACAGATGTTTCGGGTGGATGTCAGAGAACACAGCTTGGAAACACTCAGTAAGGACGAGTTGAAAGTAGTTATCGCCGAAGCCGAAGGCATCATGCCACACCGTTACCAAAAAATGTTGATGGGCATTTTGGAACTTGAGTCAGCCACGGTTGAGGACATCATGACTCCCCGCAATGAAATCGTGGGCATTGACCTAGAACTGCCACTTGAGGACATTATCAATCAAATCAAAACCAGCCCACACACCCGCTTACCTGTCTACAAGAAGAGCGTAGACCGCATTATTGGCTTTTTGCACTTACGTAAGGTGTTGATTCTTATCAATCATGAAGATTTTGACAAGCAGACGATCATTAGTTTGCTGAGTAAACCTGTTTTTATTCCTGACACCACGCCTGTGCATTCACAGATGCTGGCATTTAAAGCAGATAAAGTCCGTGTTGGCCTCGTCGTCGATGAATACGGCGATGTTCATGGCTTAGTGACGATGGATGATTTATTGCAGGAAATTGTCGGCGAGATCATCACTGATGATACCCAGGTAAGGATGCAAAGTGATGGTAGCCATGTGGTAGATGCCAATATCACTGTCAGGGAGCTAAATCGCTTTATGCAGTGGGAATTGCCGACTGAAGGCCCGAAGACGCTGAATGGACTGATTATCGAGTTTATGGAAACGATACCGGAAGTTGGCACAAGTATAAAGCTGCACGGTTATCCGCTGGAAATCCTTAAGCGTGATGATAATACGGTTAAGTTGGTTAAGTTTTTGCCGCAAAAAGAGAAGTAGGGCGTTCAACTATTGTAAGGCAGTTTCAACCTGCCCTACAGTATTCATAAATATCAACAAGGATAGTTGTACCGCCGATCCTCTTCGTCCTGAATCAAAATTTTAGGTTCGACGTTTTCTTCCGTCCGATTAAACCACAATAGAACCACATACCCGCTTCGTCTTTTTTTTTCGCCTGTGGGAGGATGCCCTTAAAAACCTTCGCTGAAAATCCTGGAAACGTGGCGTTAGCGGAGTGAAGATTTTTAGTCCCCAGAAGCGATAGTGCTGTGTGTTTTCACGAAGCGCTGTTTGCGGCGTGAAAATGCACAGCTTTACGACATCGCGTCGAGTCATTGCGCAACGATGCCCCATACCCCTTGTCGGGTATGGGGCGAGGGTGGCAGGACGGCTGGGGCAGCCGCAGGCATTGGCGGTCGCGTTAAGTTTTTGCCGCTTGTTTGGACAGGACGTCCTCAAAACAAGCTTTCGCA
>NZ_JBEBKJ010000024.1:0-41360 GCF_040079455.1 Methyloglobulus sp.
CAATGCTTCCATCAAGCTGTGGGTAGCCCTGACTAATTCAACTACCTTCCTAGAGTACCAACGGAAATATATATGTATCTTTACGTAAACACTCTCAAACTTTACAACCACAAGCAAATGTTGAGGCTTTGTTGGGAGTAAATAGAAATGTCCGGTTTAGTCGCTAATTAATTGTCCGCTTTTTTTGTCCTGCCTGGAAACGGCCGATGCGAAGCGGATTTACGCCGCCCCTTCGGTATCATACGTCGCCAACTTACGTGGCCCGTGAAAAATAGCCAAGCTACCGTCCTGATAGCAAGGTAGCCCGTATGAAGTGCAACGTAATACGGTACATCGAAGCCATGAAACCCTGGATTCTGCAAGCTTTTCCAGGCTACTCATCGCAACAATTCATCAACCTTATCAAGCGCAGAAAATTCAAGCTCATACCCAGAATATTTACGGAGATTAATCACCCCGGTATCCAACAACAAATACTGCCCTTTAATGCCTTCCAGAATGCCTGATACTTCTGGGTTAGTATCCAAATTGAAGGATTTGACCTTATCGGGATAACGATTGACGGGATAATGAATATCAACTGATTGTTCATCAGGCAAGCATTCAATGGCTTGCGCCCCAAAGCGTTGGGTAATGTCGGCTAATTCAGTTTTGCAAGTTGCCATCAATTCATCCCGCTTTGCGACCAAATCAAGTGTTTCAACATTATTTTTCAGCATTTGTTGCCAACTAGTTTTATCGCTGATGTGTTTGGCGATGGCGACTTCAACCAAGCCCGAAATATAACGAGATTGCACTTTAAAAATGGGCAAAGCCTGCACTGCGCCCTGGTCTATCCAACGGGTTGGAATCTGGTTCTCACGGGTAATGCCGACTTTGATGCCAGTGGAGTTCGCCAAATAAACGTAATGGGTTTGCATGCAAAACGCCTCACCCCAAGCTGGTTCGCGGCAGGTTCCGGCGGCGTAATGGCAAGTCTCCGGCTTCATGATACACATATCGCATTGTGCTAGCGAAATAAAGCAGGGATAGCAATAGCCTTGATTAAAACTTTTTTTCGTGGATCGTCCGCAATGGACACAAAAGATTTTGCCAGTGTAAGTCAGCTTGATAGACTTGCCGATTACGGGATTCAACGGGATAGCCTGATCGCTTAACAGCAATTCGTACTGCACTGGCTTGTCCAGCTTGACACGCATTTTTCGTAAATGTCCTTGCATTCGGATTCTCTTGTGGGTTGGTGGTGATTGCTTATAGGGGATCTCTAAGAATTCAAAAACCTCCTTTTCCCTCAGGGAGAAGGTCGGGATGATGGATTTATAATCAATCATTTACAACCCTCACCCTAGCCCCCTCGGCAACTGCTCCTGCGTTGCTCTACTATCTACATCCATGTAGGTATCCCTGAGGGAGAGGGAGTTTTTAGAGGGTTCCTATGTATGAAAGTCGAGTTATGTCAAAGATGATTCTTATTTTTACTGCCTTGCTGCGGAGGCTCTGATCACATTTTTTGGTAACCATCGGTATTCTTTTCCACCCAACGCGTTTGACCTGTAGTCAATACCTCTTTTTTCCAAAACGGTGCGGTCGATTTCAAGGCTTCCATGATAGCCCGATTAGCATCGAATGCATCGCCACGATGTGATGTCCAAACTGCAACCAAAACTATCGTCTCATCAGGCTGAATTTCCCCCACTCGGTGGACGATGTAAGCATCAATGATTTGCCAATATTCCCCCGCATCCGTAAGAATTTTCTCCAATTGCTTTTCCGTCATGCCAGGGTAGTAATCCAAAGCCATACTTTGCACAGTTACACCTTCGTTGTAATCCCGCATAGTACCGATGAAAATGCTGGTTGCGCCAAACTTAGGTGAGCCTTCTGTTAAGTTGGCTTGATAATCTTGTATTTCTTGCCAGGGATTGAATGCTTCTGGACAAATCTTAACCTTCACCTCAACCTCCGGTCACGGGTGGAAAGAATGCCACTTCATCGCCATCTTGTACTTGGACATCAAGACCGGCATATTCCATATTGACTGCTGCCAATAGATTTTCAGGAAAAGGCTTTCCTGATGTGTCGAGCTGCCAAACATCCCTTACCGTTAGGTCTTGGACAAAATCAAGATCGCTCTCCGTCTGACCCACACGTTCACCCAAACTTGCAAAATAACGGACTTTAATTGACATAAACATTCCCTCAACCACACAATAACCGCCTAAGTAAATGATGGCTTAACTGTACCAACCCTTAATTCTACCCATAAATGACTTACACACCACATTTTAATCAGGCAGGTGAGGCCCATATTGTCGATATAAGCGAGAAATCGGTTACCCAGCGTATCGCAATCACTGAAGGTTATATTGAGATGCAGCCTGAAACGCTGAGACTCATTACAGACATGGGGCATAAAAAAGGCGATGTCCTTGCCATAGCCCGAATTGCTGGAATTATGGCCTGTAAGAAAACAGCGGAACTGATCCCGCTTTGTCATCCAATTTTTATAACCCATGTCGAGATTGATCTGACCCCGGAACTTGAGAATAACAGGGTTCGATGCCAAGCGACGGTCAAAACCACCGGACAGACGGGCGTAGAAATGGAAGCGTTGACCGCCACCCAAATCGCCCTGCTGACTATTTACGATATGTGCAAGGGTGTGGATCGCGGCATGGTGATTCAATCTGTCCGACTATTGGAAAAAGAGGGCGGTAAGTCAGGTCACTGGTTGAATGTGTAATGGCTTATTTCTC
The DNA here is from genome assembly GCF_040079455.1 of Methyloglobulus sp. Classification (GTDB taxonomy): domain Bacteria; phylum Pseudomonadota; class Gammaproteobacteria; order Methylococcales; family Methylomonadaceae; genus Methyloglobulus. The sequence goes on from NZ_JBEBKJ010000024.1 coordinate 2,757, forward strand.
GGATGCACTTTCTATGAGTGAATTACGTTACGTCCCAGTGCAGGTATCATTACCGGATTCGGATGTGCCATTGCCGAAGCGCACAGCTATGATGCTTGGCGGTAACATCCAAGAAGCCAAGCATCCATGCGTCATAGCAAAGGGGAAAGGTAGTTTTGAATTGGGTTTAGCCTTGGGTATTCTGCCTTTGCCGATTGCATTGACTGTCAATCTGTTATTCCACTTGCTGAAAAACAAACCTGAATACTAGACCAAGTCTAGTCTGGATATTTGCTAACCTACGAAAAAATAACAACAGAGGACCCTATGCCAATTACACTAAAAGAACTCGCTGCCTTATGTGATGCTCGCATTGAGGGTGGCGACCCCTCTGCTATCATAAATTCTGCGGCAGACATCACCAGTGCCCAACAAGGCCAAGTCACGCAACTTACTAACGCAAAATACGCTCGGTATATCAAAGGCTCAACCGCAACAGCTTGTTTTGTGGCAGAAGGTTTCCATGTTGACGATATTCCAGAACACATGGCCTTGTTGATTTGCGCCGATCCGGAAATGAGCTTCATTAAAGCCGTCGAACGATTACACCCGGCTAAGGCATATAGCAGCAAGATTGCCAACCAAGCAATTATCGACGATACCGCAACATTAGGTAATGAACTGTTTATTGGCCCTTACGCTGTCATTGGCGAATGCACAACTATCGGCGATAAAACGGTGATATTGGCTGGTGCTTACGTTGGTAGCAATGTGACCATTGGTAGAAATTGCCAAATTCACCCTTATGCGGTGATCTACAACGATACCATTATCGGCGACAACGTTATCATCCATTCCGGAGCGATTATAGGCGCTGATGGTTTTGGCTATAAGTTCAGGAACAATGCCCACATTAAAGTACCTCAAGTTGGCAACGTGGTGATTGAAGACAATGTTGAAGTGGGTGCCAATACCTGTATCGACAGGGGCGCATTGGGCAGTACCGTCATAGGCATGGGTAGCAAAATAGATAATCTTGTGCAAATTGGCCACAACAACAAAGTTGGCAAGCATGTCATTATGTGCGGATTAACCGGTGTTTCCGGTTCCTGTATTATCGAGGATTATGCGATTCTGGCGGGTAGTTCAGGTGTTGCCGATCACGTTACTATCGGGCAAGGCGCAGTTGTTTTGGCTAGATCAGGAGTGGCTGGAGATGTCCAGGCTGGCACTCAGGTTTTTGGCAGTCCTGCTAAAGACAAGAAAACGGCATACAAAGAACAAATCGCCATCAGCAAATTGCCTGAATTGATTAAAAGAGTAAAGGCATTGGAAGAAGAGAGTCGTCGGCTTCAAAGCTAAAACTAGCCAACTTAAGAATATCTAGTATTTTAATAATTACTTCATTCCCAAGGTTCAAAAAAATATACTGCCCTTCAGGTTAAAAACCGACGAAGGGCAGCACTAAACCTCAAAGCTTTATTTGGCGGTGTTGTTGGCGCCTAAGAGAGAGTGTTTTTTTGTTAAGTTAGCATCAACTTCAGCGTTACTAGCTGCAACAGCACCACTTTGTAAATGCTTAGTTTCATCTTTCTTCAGCATTACAACCAACAAAATGATACATGCGATCGCGAAACCAACCCATATCCAGGTGTTATCTTTTTCTTGTGCTTCAGCCATTTTAAAATCCTCTATAGTTATTAATATTTTTTTATCCCCCTCTTTCGAGGGTACAACTCAACAAGTTCTGTGAGTAGGTTGTCGAAGTATTTTCAACGAGGTAATTTTTAACACGAGACAAGGGGTTGTGTCAAAACTATCTATAAAAAAACCAATGAGGAAATGATTTTTTTGTAAAAATTTCCGACATGACCTGCTCACATCTATTAGTAACAGGGTTAACCTTATGAAACATAAAGCTCGTAAACTTAACTTTTACAAACGGCTTTCTTACGGAATAAGCGCAACGCATTCAAATCACCTATCGTTTAATAATCACATTTTCAAAGCCCTAAAATCGTATCAGCTATTGTATTTAGTTCATAATCGCATCATGCGAGCAAACAACTTCTTATATTAAGCAAGTCTGCACTTTCATATTATTGATATTCGGATAAAATAGCGTGTAAACAATTTGTCGATTTCCCGTTTGGACATTACCAAGCTTAATAGTATGATTTTCCGAGGCAATCCTATGCAACAAAAACTTCTCGCCGCTTTATGGGGTATTGTTCTGCTGCTTATCCATCCTATGAGTTTTGCAGCCACCGACTTACCTCCCTCGGCTAAGGTTGACATAGGTCCCGTGGAAGATGTCTGCTCCAACTTTATGTCGCCAGAAGCACGTAAAGAACAGGTTATCGACGGTGTTAAAATCCAGGAATCGCTCTTGTGTGACCCTGATGTGCCCGAGGACATAGCGGCTTTTGTCAAAGGCACCAACAATATTTCCATGGAGACCCTGATGGCAACCCAGTTGGCTTCAGATGCGATAACCATGTCTGATGACATGGATCACGACGGCGACCCCGACAAAATTATCATCAAATTGGAAGTCGTAGAGATCAACGGCCATTCACCTGACGTTAAAGAGCCTATCACGACGTTTGACATTGCCCCCGGCATACAGCCTACTTTTTGGGTATTTGCGCCGAAGACCCGTGATATGTCCACCCGCAGCCTTTATGAGCCGATAGCCAACCGTCTGTTACGGGCGCCATCCCCAGTGATTCGAGTTGAACAAGATGATGTCGTCTGGATTGTTTTGGAAAACACCCACTATTTGCCTCACTCCATTCACTTGCACGGCATTGACCATCCGTTTATGGATCATAGTGGCACGGGTAACGATGGCGTTGGACAAACTAGTAACATGGATACGATGCCAGGCGAAAGTAAAACCTATGTAATCAAGCCTCGCCAGCCCGGAACGATGTATTACCACTGCCATGTGCAGCCGCATACCCACATTCCTATGGGGTTGCAGGGAATTTTTGTTGTTGAGGAAAACAGGGCTAACAACTGGGTACAAACTTTTAATGTCGGCGGTGGACAAGTCCGCCATCCTTCAGTCGCCGTCTTGGAAAAATACACCAGGGAATATGACCTGCACTACCAATCCGTCGATAAGGAATTGCATGAGGTAGTCGCAAGATCAGCCAATGATCCACGTCTAATTGCGAAGCACATGAACATGGAATATGACACCACCGATGCAACCGATGATTATTTCATGCTCAATGGACGTTCCTTTCCGTATACCCTACGTGAGTCGCTCATTCATATGGTCAAGGATGAAAAGGTCAAATTACGGGTTCTGAATGGGCATACCGAATCCCTTGCCATGCATATCCATGGACATAAACCTACCATCACCCATTATGATGGTGTCGATAACGGCCCAAGCTCTTATATCACTCGTGATGTCCACGGTATGGTGCCGGCGCAGCGTATGGACTTGGAACTCAGCGGCGTTGACGACGGCTTACACAGTTTTGGTCAAGGCATCTGGATGTTTCATGATCACGTTGAAAAAGCTTTTACCACCAATGGTGTTGGTGAAGGCGGTGATATCAGCTTAGTGGTTTATAAAGGTTTTGTTGACGATAAGGGCATTCCTGCCTCCCACGGCATGAGCCTTGCGCCTTATTTCACCAAAAACTTCTGGAAGAGCAAGTATCCCATCTGGCAAGATTATGATGCTTGGCGCAGCTTGGGTCTCCCAGACTTAAATGCCGAGGTTGAACCTGCCAAGGTGGCTGTACAAAAAGCGGTCGTTGCACCTTCGGCAGGTGGCGCAATGGCTAATCAACAAGATACCCCAACGGTTAAGTTTTTTTACGGCCTATTGCTCGGACTAATCTGTTATTTTGTCGTTATGAAGTGGAAGTCGATTTTCGCTATTGGTAAATTGCTATTCGAAAAATTGGTTTCCTTAATGCCAAAACAAAGAAGCTAATGGGGATCACTCCTTGTTTATTTAATATCCGATGAAGTGATACCAAAACAATCAGGATGATCAATGCCATTAAGTTAAGCGATTGAGTATCTTCTCCCTTGAGGGAGAAGATAGCGATGAAGAAGAATTTAAAAGCAGTACCCTTTTTATTTTCCTCACGCCAATCCTCTTTGCACACCGCCACGCTGCGACTTTGTTGCCTTATCTTCTGCATACTCGCCGTCGTCCCGTAATTAGAAGTTGCCACCTTAATCTAACAACATTGTCATGATGACGCTTAAACGCCCTGCTATTTTGTCATTTTCCGGTCACGACCCTAGCGGCGGCGCGGGTGTTCAAGCAGATATTGAAACATTCGTTAGCCATCATTGCCATGCTGTTAGCATTATTACGGCGTTGACAGAACAAGATACGCTGAACGTAAAGAAACTGTTTCCCCAAACTCCCGATAATATTATCAACCAAGCGACGACCTTATTGGCCGACATCCCTGTAAAGGTTATCAAAATCGGCTTACTAGGCCATCCCGATACTGCCTTGGCAGTACACCGCATTCTCAAGCAACATCCTCACATTCCGGTTATTTTCGATCCGGTTCTCGCCGCTGGTGGTGGTACAGACTTATCGGGTGATGGCTTAATCAGCGCGATCAACGAGTTGCTTTTGCCGTATACAACCGTATTGACACCCAACAGCGAGGAAGCCCGTAGACTGACCGGATTGACTGACCTTACCGAATGCGGTTTGAAACTACTGGAAAAAGGTTGTAAGTATGTATTGATTACCGGCTCCCATGAAACAACACCAGAAGTCAGCAATCAACTTTTTCACGGCGGACGTAGTGTCGAAACTTATTCCTGGAATCGTTTGCCTTACAGTTATCACGGCTCTGGTTGCACCTTAGCCGCCAGCATAGCGGCTTTACTGGCGCAAGGTTTGGATATATCGGATGCTATTTCCGAAGCTCAGGAATATACCTGGAATTCATTAAGCGCAGCCTACCAGTCCGGCAAAGGCCAACACAATCCTAACCGTTTTTTCTGGGTGGATGATGAATGAAGCCATTTCCAGCCCGTGGCCTTTATGCCATCACCCAATCCCAGAACAACCCAAATAAGCTTAAATCAGTCGATGCTCTTTTTGAAGCGGTGGCTGCTGCTATTCGTGGAGGGGCTTCCGTTATCCAGTATCGGGACAAAAAACCAGTAGATGCACCTTATGTTGCCCGTGAGCTGGTTAAGATCTGCCACCAAAGCGAAGTGCCGCTTATCATCAATGATGATATAGAGCTTGCGATTATATCAAAAGCCGATGGCGTACATCTTGGCAAAGACGATGGCGAAATTATTGAAGCCAGAAAACATTTAGGAACTACAGCTATCATCGGCGTATCCTGCTACAACTCAATCGAACGGGCTTTGACCGCTCAAGCTTTAGGTGCAACTTACGTTGCTTTTGGCCGATTCTTTCCCTCGTCATCCAAACCTTTAGCAGCCCCGGCTGACATTGATACCTTACGCCAAGCAAAAGCAGCATTGAATCTTCCGATAGTTGCTATCGGCGGAATCCTGCCGGAAAATGGCGGTCAACTGCTGGTGGCAGGCGCTGATCTACTAGCCGTTATTGGGGGTGTATTTGACTATGAACCGGAACAATCAACATTGGCTTATCAGCATTTATTTGACGATTGAGCTTTGACGATGCAAGTTATCTTTAAACTAGCCATTTTGCTGCTTGTATCCTGCACCACCACGATGCCAACAACAAAACCAACATCAGACGCAGGCAAACAAATTGCTTTTAGCCGCGAAAAAGGCAATTGCTTGGCCTGCCATGAAATCGAAAACGGCGAATTTCCTGGCAATATTGGCCCTGCACTGAAAAACGTACCATCCCGATTCAAAAATAAACAACAACTGCGCGAACAAATCTGGGATGCCACCCACAACAACCCAGAAACCAGCATGCCGCCTTTTGGAAAAAATAAGATTCTTAGCGAAGATGAAATCGACCTACTCGTTGACTATCTTTGGGGGTTAAAATGAACCCTCGACACCCATAAGAAGAATGGTTATGAAAGCTAGCCGTAGAAAATTTCTGATAACAACTATTGCATTCAGCGCAGCAGGTATAGCCTTGTTCAAATCATCCCTGGCAAATGCGGAATGGCTTTCGGCAGACTTTGAGCCTGGCTCATTTGATGCGACTATGAAGCAATTGCTTAAAGGCAAACCCATTGTTGAAACCGATAAAATTGACCTGAACATCCCTGAGATTGCGGAAAATGGCGCATTAGTCCCAATCACAGTGACCAGCAGCCTGAAAGACATCAAAAACCTTGCCATCGTAGTCGAACAAAACCCCATACCACTCGCTATCGAAGCAGTGCTAATGCCAGAGCTTGAACCTTTTCTGTCAGCTCGCTTAAAGCTTGCCAGCACATCATTTGTATTCGCAATCGCCGAAACTGAAAAAGTCTGCTACAGCGTCAAGAAAAAAGTCAAAGTCACCATCGGCGGCTGCGGGGGTTAACATGTCGAGTATAAAAATACGTACCAAACGGCTGGACGGCAACACCCAAATCCGCACCTTAATTTCGCACCCAATGGAGCATGGCAGGAACAAGGACAAGACGACTAACAAACTGATTCCTGCCCATTACATCCAGGTATTGACCGTTACCCATAATGGCAAACCCATCGCCATTTGCAACATGGGTGCGGGCATTTCCAAAGATCCTTACTTTGCATTTCTGCTGAAAGGAGGCAGCCCGGGGGATCAAATCACCATCGACTGGGTTGATAACTTGGGGAATAAGGATTCTGAAAAGCATACAATTACTTAATACTGCTTTATCAGATATGTTGATCACTGTTTTCCAAATGCTTACTTACCCCAAAAAACTTGCCAGATTAATTATTAGTATTCCTTTGCTGGGCAAACTATCATTCATCATTAGCTTTTTAATTGCCCTTCCCTTATACGCCGCCCCCGAACAAGACCAAGCTGCATTCAGGAAACATTACCAAGAGCGTTTTCCCCAATTAAAACTAACCGACTACGCCAACGGGGTTTACGCAATTGACAGCATAGCCAAACAATCCTGGTTAGCTATTGAAGAATTTCCGCCTTATGAAACTGCAATCGACCAAGGCAAAAAACTTTTTATGACCGCTTTCACAAATGGTAAACATTATGCCGATTGCTTTCCGAAAGGTTCGGCTGTAGCTAACGAATACCCTAAATGGGGCAAAATCCAGGGTGAAGTGATTACCTTAGCCAAAGCAATTAACGACTGTCGGGTTAGCCAACACGAACCTACCCTGCCCTACGAAAAAGGCGAAATGATTAGCCTCTTGGCCTATCTGGCATTCACTTCTCGCGACAAACCTATCGGTATTGCTATCCCTAAAGACGACCCACGCGCCTTGGCCGCTTATGAACAAGGCAAAGCGTTTTATTATCAACGCCACGGCCAGTTAAATTTTTCCTGCGCCACCTGTCATGTACAAAATGCCGGGAAAAAATTACGTTCGGAAATCCTGAGTGCATCACTGGGGCATACCAGCAACTGGCCGACATATCGTTTAAAATGGGGTGAAATGGGCGGCTTACACCGCCGTTTTTCGGAATGTTTGACGCAGACAAAAGCCGAACCTTTTGCCGAACAAAGCGTTGAATTCCGTAACCTGGAATATTTTTTAAGCTATATGGGTAATGGCGTGCCCATCTCTGGGCCAAGTACGCGTAAATGATCAACCGATAGCACAGCAATCCAAGAAATACCTTCTCGTATGCTGTACTGAACCGCCATTTTTACCTAGCAAGGATATCGCTAGGTAAGCTTATGATGACCTTCAAGAAAGGCTCTCATGGATGAAATGGAGCACCATAAGGAGTGTGCCGATGTCATTTGCAATGTGGATTGTCTCGTTTGAGTTTGGTACGTTGATATTCGTGTAGCCTTCTGCGTCGAAAGTAAAACCGCCAAATTCAACCTGTTTGGGTTCTGGAAAGTTTTTCTTGATATAACATTTTACGTTTCCGATTAGATTTCCGCTATTTTCCAGCGATGAAGTGAATACAAAGGATACGGTTCGACCGGCAAATGTCGTCGTAAACAATCCCTGGTCAAGGTGTAATGCAGCGGTAATGCTATGGTTAGCAATTGACGGTGTCTGGATGCAATCTTTAACGAAATTTGCGAATTCATCAAATACTGAGGTAAGTGCTGTATGTTGGTCTGAGGCTTTATCAAGGTTATCATGAAGTTGAGTCAAATAGGGCATGTTATTTTTCCAGTTAAAGTGGTTTTAGCAAGTTGTTTTTTGACTACATAGGTTATTGGTTTAAGGTTAGCTAAAATCAACACTAATAAAATTTATAAGCCAGCTTTTCCTTTTTTTGTTCCTTTTCGATTCAATCAAGAACGATCTGCAACAATTACAATGACTGGTAATTAATACTATTTTTTGTCTCAACAATGAGATTTTTTAAGTTTTAATGCCAGATCCATGATTAAAAAATTGCCCTAGTAGCAACGGCGATTTTAACAACTTTTTTCAAATTGGATATTATGTGTTCCTTAAAGGTAGGGTTGTTATTTTAATTTTCTTTTTTGATTTGGTAGCTCGGCCTTTAGCTTGTTTATTCAACGCTCACTTCGATACCTAAGGCGAGAGTTCAACCTGTTAGGAAATGTTGTTAATCAAATAATATACCAATCCCAATAAGTTCTCATTGATACTTTCTCCAAAAGGAGACGCTTCAGGATGAAGGGATTTCATATAACAACTTATTCGAATTGGTGTAACCATCAGATGCCGAAATGATAAAACCATATCAGCATTTATAAATTTTGTGGGGTGGACATCTCCAGTATCTGGATGTCTCCGACTATCCTCATGGGTCAAGCGATAACGGGTTGAAGGAAAAGATTATGCTACTATGTGGCTTTTGTTCACTTCACATTCATCTTAGCCAGTGTAGTCTTAGAGCCAAGACCTTTTTCTTCTAAAACCATGCCATCAAAACTCATACCGCTTGCTTCTACAGCATTGTTTTATTGCTTATTTTACTTAATCAGTACGTTTAAGTTTGATGTGCAGATAAAGCCACAAGCTGTGCCGTTGGATTTTTTCCTACAGCTATTAGTCGCTTATTTTCTCTATGCCTTATCGAAGAAGGTGTCGGTTTTTTTGGTAATCCAAGCCTTAGTGATGGGGATTTTATATATTGGCAATGCCATAAAAATCGCTTTTTTTGGCGGGCCCATCATGCCGGACGATGTTTTTGCCCTGCGCTCACTCATGTTAATTTTGGAGGGCTGGCGTTTTTTTGCGGCGGCGATTCCTTTGGCGGGTATCGCCAGTTTGCTGTTGTTCAACTTTACCATGCGGCACTGGAGCGCTTACCTTGCGACGTTGGCGGCTGTATTGTTAGGCATTACGGTTGTTTATAAGCCCGCCATGATTGTGGAGCTGATAGACAAAAATACCGGTAATTCCGTGTGGGATCAACGCTCAAATTACATATGGCACGGTGCAACCTTGTATACCCTGCAAGAAGGTTCGCGTTATTTCGCGTTGGCAGACACCGCACCGGATATGGATGTCGCCCAAGAATCTGCCCAAAAGCTATTGGCGGCTATTCCTGCGGAAAAACCCGCCGAAGCTGAGAAAACGTTTATCCCACGTAATATCCATTTGGTGTTGTTGGAATCGTTCTGGGACCCTAATCGCTTAAAAAAAGCCGGATACAACCAGAATCCCTTGACACCAGAATTCCGTAAGCTATGGAAAAGTACAGATTATTCAACAGCAATGCCACCTGTATTTGGCGGTTACACGGCGAATTCAGAATTTGAAGTACTATGTGGATTCCCGGTTACCAAAGACAACGTTAAATTTGAACGGCAGCTTAAGAATTCCGTGCCTTGTCTGCCGCATATCCTCGCCGAAAAAGGTTATCGCACCGTTGCTTCGCACCCGAATGTGCCGGTGTTCTGGAATCGCGTCAACGCCTACCGGAATATCGGGTTTCAGACTTACTGGTCGATTGCGGATTTTGTCCAAGATGACATGAACCGCGAATTTATGGCGGATGCCACTTTGTATCGCCAGGTACAGGAAAAAATCTCAGATTCCTTGGATAAGAAAGAGCCGATTCTGGATTATATCGTGACTTATTTCGGTCACTGGAACTATCCATTGGGCGCAACGCGGGCAAGTAAAATTACCGCAAAATCTAAAGTTGAAGAAGTCGAGACTTACGCCAACACGACTTACTACAAATCAAAGGAGTTGATGGTTTTTATTGACCAGATGCGACAGCGTGACCCCGACAGTATAATCGCGGTATTTGGCGATCACCTGCCGTTTTTGGGCGAAAATTTTGCCGGTTATGTAGATTCGGGTGTACTCGCCGCCAACCGCAGCGACTTTTCCCCAGCGATGTTCAAGTTTTATGTCAGTACCCCGATGATTATTATTGATGGTAAAAAAGGGCCGTTAAAGATTGGCAGTTTGCCGCTTTATCAAGTGCCGAAACTGTTGCTGGATTTGCTGGATGACAAGGAAACCACTATCCTGGATTACAGCCATCCCTTACCGGAAATGCGGGTGCGGCCTTTGCCCGGCTTGCATTTCAATGTGCTGAAAGACGGCAAGATTGATGTTTGTAAAGAACCACCTTTTTCGGAATCTTGCCTAAAGTCCACGCATTGGTTAGGTGATGTAACTACGGTAAGCAATGATTTGTTTATCGGTCAGCAATTTACCCGAATTAAGCATTCGGTTGATGAGATTGTGAAGACTGAATCACCTGAACAAGCCACGGTTGAAAATACAGATAAGCAAGGCAAGCAAACACCGGATAGCGGCGCAAAAAAATAATCCGCATCGTTAACATTAGGAGCAAATACGTGAACAAATATTTTCTAACTTTGGCGATTGGCCTGCTTGCTGGGATTGCAAAAACGGGTGCTGCTGATCCATACAGTTTACCTATCCAATTGGATTACGGCTTAATCAAAAAAGCGGTAGTCAGCCAGCTTTTCACAGGGCAGGGCGGTGCTGCGGAAGTCTGGAATGATAAGCACAACTGTAGTTTTCTAAAATTGTACAATCCCAGAATTTCCGGTGAAGGTGGACAAATCAAGCTAATGAATGATGTTCAGGCGCAACTTGGCAAGTCTTTTGCTGGGCAGTGTATTCCCTTTTTGGCTTGGAATGGTGCGTTGGAAACGTATCAAAAACCGACAATTAGCGCAGACCAGTCGGTTCTCAGTATACCGGTCACCAAGGCGAATGCTTACGATAAGGAAGGCCGTCAATTAGCGATTGCACAATTGCAAGATTTGATATTAAAAGTGGCTGCACCAAAACTGGCTGAAGTTAAGCTGGACTTAAACAAGTCTCGCGGCGATATGGAACGCACCTTGACGGGGTTTTTACCCAAAGAAAACGCAGGTGAAATCAAAAAAATATTGTCTAGCTTAAAGTTTAGTGGTGCGGAAGCTAATGATGCAGGCGTGAACATTAAATTGGCTTTTGATGCGCCCTTAAAAAAAGTGACTCCCAAACCTGAAGCACCGTTTACCGAAGCGGAACAAAAACAGTGGCAAGCGAACTGGCAAGAGTGGGATGGGTTTTTGAGCAAAGCCATCAACCAAGCCGCCAGCGAAACGCAATCGCCAGAACTGCGCGATACCTTGACGGAAATTTTGTTGGAATCACGCAGCGCATTTCAAGCCGGATTGAAAGCGCAAAGCCCAGAAAGCGGCGATCCTGTGAGAGTATTTTTTACCCAAACCTGGCAGAAACTTGCACCGCAACTGCGGACATTGGCAAAACAATTGCCCGAAGTTGAAGGTTTGCGTTATTTGACGTTCATCGCTGCCACTGATGTGATGTACGAGCTGGAAAACGTTGGCGCACCGTTCGGGTTGGAAATTTCATCGGACGGCTTACGACGCCTGGCGCGGATGGTGATGGCTGGGAAACAACAGGCTAAGGCGAAATAATCGTTTTGAACTCGCTTATTCATACAAATTGTAAGGAGATTAAATTATGAAACACTGGAAATATAGCTCAATTCTGTTGATGATTTTGTCTTTATCGGCTAATGCTGAAGTGTTTAAGTGTAAAAACGGTGCAGGGAAAATTATCTATCAACCGGTTGCTTGCTCGCCTGGGGCGGCAATGCAGGGTGTTATCAAAGTACAGGAAATGACCCAAGAGCAAACCGAGGAGGCTAAAGCAAAATTGGAAGCGTGGAAGCGGCAGCAAGCTGTAGATGATGCGGCAAAGCTTGAAGCGGAAAAACAACGGCAAGCAGAGCTGGAAAAGCAAGAAAGCATAGAGTTACAAAGGCGTGGCGTTGTCGCACAAGAAAAACAGGCGATTGCGGAACAACAGCGCCAAAACCCGCCGATCATAGTCGCGCCTCCTTATGGTGGCGGTCGCTATTGGAACAATGGTGGGTTTCCGCCTGATAGTTCATATGATCCGTATATGATGCAGCACCATCCGCACCATCACCACGAGCGAGGGGAGTAGTCTGTGCCGCCGCTATCTTCTCCACCACCTAGTGCATTTGATGTGATGTACGAGCTGGAAAACGTTGGCGCACCGTTCGGGTTGGAAGTTTCATCGGATGGTTTACGACGTTTGGCGCGGATGGTGATGGCTGGGAAACAAGAGGCTGAGGCAAAATAATCGTTTTGAACTCGCTTATTTATACAAATTGTAAGGAGATTAAATTATGAAACACTGGAAATATAGTTCAATTCTGTTGATGGTTTTGTCTTTATCGGCTAATGCAGAAGTGTTCAAATGTAAGAATGCTAAAGGTAAAATTATCTATCAGCCTGCGCCGTGTTCATCTGAAGCAGCGACGCAGGGTGTTGTGAAAGTAAAGGTATTGGATCCACAGAAAGATGAAGAAGCTAGAGCAAAATTAAATGCTTGGCAAGGGGATTTAGCCGCTAAAGATGCGGCAAAACAGGAAGCAGAAAAACAACGGCAAGCAGAATTGGAAAAGCAAGAAAGCCTTGAATTACAACGGCGTAGTATTATAGCGCAAGAGAAACAGGCGGAAGAAAGCTTGGACTTACAAAGACGTAGCGTTATAGCGCAAGAGCAACAGGCGATTGCGGAACAACAGCGCCAAAACCCGCCGATCATAGTCGCGCCTCCTTATGGTGGCGGTCGCTATTGGAACAATGGTGGGTTTCCGCCTGATAGTTCATATGATCCGAATATGATGCAGCACCATCCGCACCACCACCATGAGCAAGGGGAGCAGTCTGTGCCGCCGCCTCAATCACCATCTAACCTATCCCCTCCTCACCTATCCCGATAAGCTGAGATTTGGATTGACTCAGGTAATTAAAATAATCGAAGCCGACTTAATTGCATTTAGCACTTCTTATAATTGACTATGGATGAACACAATGCCTTTAAATACCGATATTGTTAGAGACAGTCCAGGTTTTCTGGCAAAAGAGCGGACGATTGCACCTTCCGGGTTTAATCGGTGGTTGGTGCCGCCTGCCGCTCTGGCAATTCATTTGTGTATAGGCATGGCGTATGGTTTTTCCGTATTCTGGTTGCCACTTTCCAAAGCTGTAGGGATTAAAGAATCTATTGAGTGCGGTTCTGAAATAGGATTTTTACAGGAGCTGACGGTAACTCATTGCGACTGGAAAATATCAACCTTAGGCTGGATGTACACGTTGTTTTTTGTCTTCCTGGGTTCGTCTGCCGCTTTATGGGGCGGCTGGCTCGAGCATGTCGGGCCACGCAAAGCGGCGGTTGTCAGTGCTTTTTGCTGGTGTGGTGGCATGTTGTTTTCCGCTGTGGGAATTTATTATCACCAATTTTGGATGATGTTGTTGGGTTCTGGCGTGATTGGCGGCATCGGTTTGGGCTTGGGTTATATCTCCCCCGTATCGACCTTGATTAAGTGGTTTCCAGACCGTCGTGGTATGGCGACGGGCATGGCGATTATGGGTTTTGGTGGCGGTGCGATGATAGGCTCGCCCTTAGCGGCGGCACTGATGAAATTTTTCGAGAGCGATGCCGATGTGGGCGTTATGCCCACGCTTATAGTGATGGCGACGGTTTATTTTGTGTTTATGATGGCGGGGGCGCTGGGTTATCGCATACCTACGACTGGCTGGCTACCAGTGGGCTGGAATCCTCCTGAGGTCAGCAAAGCCAGCAAAATGATTACCCAAAAACACGTACACGTAAAAAATGTATTTAAGATTAAGCAGTTTTGGTTGTTGTGGGGCGTGTTATGTATGAACGTCAGCGCAGGTATTGGCATCATCGGTATGTCTTCGCCCATGTTGCAGGAAGTTTTTGGCGGTCAGCTTATAGGCATTAGCAAACTGTATGCGGATTTGGATAAAGACCAATTAGCCGCAATTGCCGCTGTTGCCGCTGGATTTACGGCTTTGTTGAGCTTATTCAATATCGGCGGGCGATTTCTATGGGCAAGTTTGTCTGATAAGCTAGGTCGTAAAACCACCTACATGGTATTTTTTTTGCTGGGTAGTTTGTTATATCTCAGCATTCCTCAAAGCGCTAATACTGGAAATACACTGCTTTTTGTGGGCGCGTTCTGCATCATCTTAAGTATGTATGGCGGCGGCTTTGCGACTGTTCCTGCTTATCTGGCTGATTTGTTTGGCACTCAAATGGTAGGAGCCATTCACGGGCGTTTGCTTACGGCATGGGCAACGGCTGGCATTCTAGGGCCGGTAATCGTCAATTACATGCGCGAATATCAACTTGCTCTAGGTATTCCGCGTGAGCAGGTTTACAATCAAACGATGATGATTCTGGCGGGTCTGTTGATGATTGGCTTAGCGTGTAACCTGTTTATCCGACCCGTAGCAGATAAATGGTTTATGACAGACAGCGAGCTGGCTGAAGAAAAACACCTTGCACATGAAACAGTCGATATCGGCCAGACAGGAAACGAAACCAACATTGCAAAGCCTACTCGTCTTATAACTGTATTATTGGCTTGGTTAGCGGTTTTACTGCCCTTGGGTTGGGGAATTTACAAGACATTATTGAATGTCAGCAAGTTTTTTTCCTAAACACAAGAGCGTAGCAGTAATAATTTAGTCTGTCATTGAAGCAAGAAAAGGCTCATTAAGGTGTGAATCAATCGAATATGGCAGACCCCAAGTCTTTACTGGTTTCCAATCCTTTAAGCAGGGATTTATCTTTGACACCTGAAAAACGAGTTCCGGTTAATGTGCTGCCATTAAAATTGGTATCCGTCAGATTACAACCCGATAAATCCGCGCCAGATAAATCAGCATTCGAAAAATCAGCTCCTGACAGATCGGCGCTAACTAAGATGGTATCACGTAGTATGCTACTGCTCAGATTGGCATGTCGCAATAATGCCCGATTAAGATTAGCATTGGTTAAATTTGCGTGCGATAAGTCAACATTATTTAAACTGACACGCATCAGACCCATGGGTTGGTTTTTCATATCGACACCCCAGTCAGCCTCGCTAAGATTGGCATGACTCAGGTTGGAGCGATCCAGGTTGGCAATAAACCGGCTGTGGGTAAGATTGGCATTGCTAAGATTAGCGCCTATCATACTGACACCAAAAATGCTGGTATTGGACAGGTTAGCGCCGGACAGATTGATTTTTGTCATGACCGTTAAATCCAGATTTAAGCCGGATAAGTTACTTTTACTAAGATTTGTCCTACGTAAATCGGAACCCCATAAGTCAGCGTGGGTAAAATCGAGTTCCGATAAATCCAGATCGGTTAGGTTTTTGCGGCGTAGATCGGCGGGTTTGTTGCCGTTGGTTGCGGCAAGAAGATTCTCTACAGAGGCGCGATCAAGGTCTGCTGCAACACTGGAAATGCAGAGAAATAGCGCTAAACCACCCAAAAAATATTGAATTTTCATAAATATATGTACCTTGTTATGCTTAAGACGTGTATGCATTATTGCATGAGGCAACCCTCACTCTTGAAACCGGCAAAATAGAGGAATCAGTACTTACCGTTTTTATAAAAGCAAAAGCTGGGTTATTTTATAGCTAGCTGATCGGTAAGTTGTCGATCAGGACAATAATTTATTATAAGCAGAAGATATGGCATAATTCCATCCTATATAGCGAGGCGTACACGGGAGCGGAATCGAACGAGCAGCTCGCAATCAACCAGTTAGAATATTAATAATGTTTTCTCGCTCACAACTTTCGGACAACAAATCATTGAACAGGTTTCTTTTCTCGGTAACGGACGTAATCTGCTTAATTTTAAGGTAGCTTATTCCCTCAATCATTCATTAAAGTAATGTCTTATATTATTCTATTCTTAGCGATGATTTTTCCCCAGATTTCAGCTCATGCAAATGAATTTGAGGAACCTATCGTTGTACAGAATCATTCATCCCAAGCAGTTTTAGAATTAACACCGGATGAACAAAAATGGTTAGCTAAACACAAAACTATTCGCATTGCTTACGATGGTAGTTTGCCGCCCTATAGCTTCGTGAATGACACGGGTAAAATTGACGGAATTGCAGTCGAATTGATGGCACTTTTGAGTCAACGGTTGGGTATTAATTTTACGATCCATCCCGACTCCAATTGGAATACTCTGTATAGAGCAGCGGCCAGACGAAAAGTTGACTTGGTTGCAACGATGGTCAATCGGCCAGATCGTACTGAATGGTTTAGCTTCACTAAGCCCTACCTAACAAAATCTCTGGTCATAGTCACCAAGCAGGGCGGTACGGCAATCAACAATCGTGATGAGCTGGGCGATAAAAAAGTCACAGTGGTCAAGGGCTACCAATATGGAGAGCAAGTCGGCAATGAATTTCCTACTGCCAAGCGAATCAAAGTTAGCAGTATGTTGGATGGCCTAAAAGAAGTTGATAACGGACGGGTCGATGCTGCCATACTTTTTTTGGGTACTGCAAATTATTTGCAAGCCAAATATCAATTGAATAATCTCAAAATTGCTGCTTTTTATGATCGTAACAGTGCTAATGAAAGTATCGCTGTTCGCAAAGATTGGCCAATATTGGTGGGGATTCTACAAAAAGGCCTCGACTCCTTGACTGAAGCAGAAGTTCAGAAAGTTTTTGCCAAGTGGGTGGTCGGTGAAGCGATACCGGCAACTGAAGCAGTGACTCCAAAGCCGCAGCCGACAATAGTGCCTCTCCCCAAGCCCACGGCCATTACACCCGTTGAGATTGAGGAGAAACCCGCTGCTACGGTTAGTGTTCAAGAAACAAAGGTTGATCCCACAGCAGATACCTTGAGAATGGGTAAAATAGTTATTACTTATCTGATAATATTGGCACTTTTTTTGTTATGGTTTTTGCTTGTCCGAAAACAAAAAAAGCTGCAACTGAAGGTAAAGAATGAAATGATGACCTCTGTCAGAAATTTGCAGTCAATGCATAATGATGCCATGCATTTAACGATAGAGGCTCCTGTTGAAATAAGCAACGAAGCGCTTGCAACGGAATTACCAGAGCAACAATCTGAGTACCCAATCAATGAATATGTTTATTATCAACAGGATTGTGAAGGACGATTTAGTTATGTGAGTCCCTCGGTCACTAGCTTACTGGGTTACTCTGAAGCTGATTTTATGGCAAATTATCGAGACTATTTGACCGATAATCCCATCAATCGCCACATAGGGGATTACCTTGATGCGCACATACAAGGTCAGCCAAACGAACCTTATGAGATAGAAATTTATGATGCAGCACTAGCCATACACTGGATGGAGGTCATGGATTCGCCCGTCTATGATGGCCAGGGGCATTGTATCGGCGTTGATGGAGTTATGCACGACATTACCGTGCAAAAGCTTCCTGAACAGTCATCAAATCTGGAAGAAACACCCGTTGAATCCAGTGATCCGCAATTGTTGCAGGAACATTTACAACAAGCTATGCACCAAGCGAATCAAAACCAACGATCTTTTGCACTGATTTACCTGTTGTTTGATCGCTTAAGATTTCTCGATGGTAATTTAGAGCCGCCTAAAGATGAGGTGCTTATTGAAGCAAACAAACGGCTTCAAACTACTTTGCGCGATACAGATACAGTGGTCCAGTTGGATGTTAATGAATTCGCTTTGATACTGCCTGAAACGGATGCCGAGGAGGTTGAACTGATTGTTGAAAAAATAAGAAAAATTCTACAGGTACCGTACCTTGTTGGTATGCAGTCAATTATCCTCGATGCAAATATGGGAATTGCCGTTTATCCTGGCAATGGTAGTGATCCTGAATCCTTAATCAGTGAAGCGCAACAAAAGTTGTCATCCGGTAGTGAATCCCAATTAGTAGAAGTATCCCCGCTTGTTGGCGATAGCTTGCAAGAAGCTGAGGAGCTTAATTTAAGGCTTCAACATGATTTGGTTGTTGTCCTCGATGAATGTAAGTTGTCGTTAAGGGGTTCGAGTTCGCAAAATATCAATGCGCTTGATCGACACAGCCAATTTTCCGTTTACTATCAAAGCAGACATAATCTGGAAGATTACGATATTACTGGGTTTGAGGCACTGATTAGATGGCAGCATCCCCAATTAGGATTATTATTACCGAATGATTTTGTAGGCTTAGTAACGGATATTGGGTTGCTTGATGTCATGACTTATTGGATTATCCAACAAGTCAGTTTTCAATCGGTGGCTTGGGAAAAGCAAGGTATACGTCCAAAGCTGATGACCATTAACCTTGACGATCTTACAATCAAGCAAGCAGTTGAGGTCAGTAAAATTATTGCTATTATTAATGAAACCGGAGCTAAACCGGAATGGTTGGGGTTTTCGGTACCTGAAAGTGAAGTCGCCAAAAACCCAGATTTGGTTATTTCCATCATTAAACAACTAGTGGCTGCGGGTTCGGTTGTATCAATAGATAATTTTGGCTCAGATAGTTCTGTCTTGGCCTTATTGAAGACCATACCTGCACAAATCATAGAGATTGATCCGGCGTTCATCCGATACCTTCCAAACAATACTGCTGACGCTGAAATCATTACCTATAGTATTGCCATGCTGCATGAGATGGGTAAAACGGTAATCGCTAAAGAGGTTGAGACAGAACAGCAACTAGAGTTTCTTAAAACAAGCGGATGTGACGTGATACAAGGCCGTTTGCTAAGTGGGCCTTTACCAGCAAAAGACGCTAAGGTGTTGATGGAAACGCTGCCTGATTTTGCCTGGTACTTTCAGCAAAAATGATTAATTTGGGCAAAAATACTTTACCTAACTATCAATAAAACACAGGTTAGTTAATCCAATTTAAAATAATTACAAAGTGTTCGCTGTAATAAGCCCCACTCAACCTGCAGTTTGTTCATAGGCATGATATTTTATAAGTCAGGTTGTTAGCAAGATGCATTCCTGATTGTTGCCCCATACTGAGTAGGAACAGGCCTTTTGCCAGCCCCTGTATTGGTGGGTACGTACTGTTCGGGCAACTCGTAGCGCGCCGGTTTCACACCCGCCGCTGCACTTTCACCACCTTTTGATGGTCATAGGGATGGGGATTGCCCCTGTGGTGTCGAGTAAGTATTAAATCCCAGCAATATTTTTTGCTAAATTTTCATGTTTTGTTTGAAACGATGAAAGCACTGTTCAAAAAGCTAGCCTTATTGTTGTTTGTTGCCTTGAGTGGTTGTATGCCTATGATTCATTCCCCGGGTTTAAAAAATAACGCAGCGCATCTCACCGATAATCTTTATAGCGCTCAGGACGGAGCTAATCTGCCGCTACGTCAATGGCTACCTAAAATGGACGCTAAGGCAGTGATAATAGCATTGCACGGGTTTAACGACTACAGTAATTTTTTCGATAGCCCAGGCGCTTATTTCAGTGACCAAGGCATTGCTTGTTTTGCATATGACCAACGCGGTTTCGGGGCAGCGCCGAAACGAGGTTCATGGGCTGGAATTTCCGCATATACCGATGATTTGCGTGGATTAGTACATTTGATAAAGCAAAATTATCCCCACCAACCTCTTTATTTGCTCGGCGAAAGCATGGGTGGAGCCGTTATCATTACCGCAATGGGCGAAGCCAATATGCCGGAAGTCGATGGTGTCATTCTTGTTGCCCCTGCGCTGTGGGCGAGGCAAACCATGCCCTGGTATCAAACCAGTTTATTATGGACTTTAGCCCACACTTTCCCTTGGTTAGCACTGTCCGGTGATGGCGTGGGCGTGAAAGCGTCTGATAATATCGAAATGCTCAGGGCATTAGGCCGAGATCCTTTGATAATCAAGAAAACTCGGGTAGAGACTATCTACGGGTTGACTAATTTGATGGATGTTGCTTTTAACAGCGCTAATAAACTAAGTGGCAATACCTTGATTCTCTATGGTGAGAACGATGAGATTATTCCCAAAAAGCCGACGTATGATTTTTTGCAACGCTTTCTCAGTAATGATGGAGAGGGCAAAACCGTCGCATTTTATCAACAAGGCTACCACATGTTGCTGCGCGACCTGCAAGCATCCATTCCTTGGGATGATATATTAGCGTGGATCAACTTGGACACTAAAAAGCTACCTTCCGGTGCAGATCATAGGGCAAGGGAAGTTTTAATTTCTTTGCAAAGGTCTCACTGATCGGGTTGCTCGATTGCACATGGCTTGGGCGATCTGAGGTGTTATCACGGATTTTTTGGGGTGAACTTTCATTAACTTACTGAATAATAAAAAAGATAATTATTATTTAGTCTAAGCTTAACTGTCGTTTAGTGATCGTACTTCTCGTCATCAGCCTCAAAATGGAACTTATGCAGTAGGCGATGCACCAACGGACTAAAGAAAAGCCCTGCTGCCACCAAAAACATTAAACCAGAAAACAGCGCATACAAGCCTGCAAATAGCTTACCTGCCTGCGTATGAAGCACATCAACCGGCCCCATGCCACCCAGAATCATGGATGCATTAAGAAATGAATCTAACCAACTCATAGATTCAAATTCATGATAACCGATTACACCGATACCTAGACCAAAGGCTAATAGCAAGAAAGCGGACAATAAATACTTAGCTTGCCTAATTAAAAAAGCACTAAGAGGAATTGGTTTTTGGCATCGATGTTCAAAGGTGTGGCGCATGTTCTTTGTTTTATCTTTGTTGATTCGACGTACCATTATGGTGATATGGTCTTTGCCCGGTGATGATTACCTAGCCTGGAGGCCAGGCCATTTGACGGCCACCCAAAAGATGTAAATGTAAATGGTAGACAGCTTGACCACCATTGTCGTTACAATTAAATACAGTACGGTAACCTTCCTCAGCAATACCTTGTTGTTTTGCTAAAGTCGTTGCCACCTGTAGGATTTTTCCACCCAGTTGGGCATCATCGAGATCATTCAAGGTTGTGATATGGCGCTTGGGTATAACGAGGATGTGGACGGGCGCTTGCGGGTTGATGTCATTGAACGCTAGGATATGGTCATCTTCAAATACGACATCCGGCTCAATGTCTCCGGCAACCATTTTGCAAAAAAGACAATCAGTCATTATTACCTCCTAGGTAAGGATTTGAGTCAACTCAATGACGGGATATGGTAGAGGCAAATGATTATTTGCCCCTACCCGTTGAATCCTCACGTCATATGTCATAGCACATTACGCCCATTAAATGCATGAGCCAATGTGCCGCTGTCGATAAACTCTAACTCACCCCCCATCGGCACACCGTGGGCGATTCGGCTGGCTTGCACCTTGTGCTTTTTTGCCAACTCACCAATAAAATAAGCGGTGGCTTCGCCTTCCACGGTTGAATTGGTGGCGAGGATAAGCTCTTTGATTGTCCCCGCTGACATGCGTTGTTCCAAAACGTCAAGACCAAGCTCGTCGGGGCCTATGCCATCCAGAGGTGATAACCGACCGTGCAGGACGAAATAATGCCCTTTAAAAACGGTGGCTTGGTCAATTATCCAAACATCGGCAGGGCTTTCAACGATGCAAATCAAGCCACTGTCCCTGGCCTTATCCGCGCAAATCTGGCAGATAGCTTGTTCGGTTAGGGTGCGGCAGACTTGGCAATGTCCAATTTTTGCCAAGGCTTCAATCAAGGTTTCGGCCAGTATTTTTGCGCCGTTGCGATCCCGTTGTAGCAAATGGAAGGACATGCGCTGGGCGGTTTTAGGGCCTACACCTGGTAGGCAACATAAAGTTTGCGTTAATTGTCCGAGCAAGCCTTTCCTTAGCATGTTAGAAAGGCATTTGGAATCCGGGAGGTATCGGCAGTCCGGCGGTAATTTCGGACATTTTTTCTTTTTTCATTTTGCCGACTTTGTTGACAGCATCGTTAATTGCCGCAGCCACCATATCTTCCAGCATGTCTTTATCTTCGCCAACTAACGACGGATCAATAGTCACTTTCCTGGCTTCACGTTTCCCAGTCATAACTATCGACACTAAACCACCGCCCGATTCACCAGTCACTTGCATCATTTCCAGTTCTTGTTGGGCTTTTTTTAAATCTTCCTGCATTTTTTGGGCTTGTTGCATAATGTTGCCCAGTGCATTTTTCATATTATTATCTCCACCTTGTTATATCGGCTCTATGGTGCCGGGCATTATCCTGGCACCAAAATGTTCTTTTAATGCCAAGACGTTAGCATCTGAATTAATGGCATCAACTGCTGCTTGTTGTCTGTCTTCTTGGTCTTTGGCGAATTGTACCGCAGGTGTTTCAAGCTGTGCCTGTTCTATTTTGATTGCCAGTTTTAATGGCGCATCTCGATAATCTTGTAACGCTTGTTGTAATTTTTTTTCTCGGCTGGAGGTCAATAATTGTTGATGACTGGCATCCAAATGCAATTTACAGATTTCGTCATCAATGTGTTCCAACACGCAGTTATTGGCTAACTCCTTAGTAAAACTCTCCAACTTCATGATTTCAATCATATCAGTCCAACTATGATTAGCAGGGCTTACATTACTTGAATAGAGTTGAATAACTTTTTCTGCAACGCGTTCCGATGGATTGATCTGTTCAACATTTATTGCCGATTGTGGCTTCGGAATTGAACTGGGTAGCGGTAGTTGCTTCGATTTTACTGGCGTGGACTCTACCGAAACAGGCTTAAATACCAGCATTCGCAGCATGACCATTTCAAAACCCATACGGGAATCAGGTGCCAAATCCAAGTCTTTTTGTCCGACCAGAGCGATTTGGTAATAAAGCTGCACATCCTCCGGCGTGAACCGTTGCGATAAGGTCGTAATCATCGCCTTATCAAACTCATGTTCGATAGCATTAGGCAACTGCTGCACCAAGGCAATGCGGTGTAAAACCTGCAAAATCTGCTGAAGTATCGCGCTGAAATCTGCGTGTATATTGGCGATTTCATCAATCTTGTTAAGAATAGCCTGTGCATCTGCATCAGCCAATGCTATTAGTATATTTTCAACGGGATGCTGTCCAACAGTGCCTAACATAGTGTTAACATCGTCAGCAGTAACCTTGCCAGCACCATAAACAATCGCTTGATCCAGCAAGCTCAAGCCATCGCGCATACTGCCATCGGCGGCTCTTGCTAATAGCTGCAAGGCTAACGGTTCAGATTCAATCTGCTCTTGTTTGAGGATGTCGCCCATTTGGGTGAAAATCTGCCCTGGCAACAACCGTTTGAGATTGAATTGCAGACAACGGGATAATACGGTAACGGGGATTTTCTGCGGGTCTGTGGTTGCCAACAAGAACTTGACATGAGGTGGTGGTTCTTCCAGCGTTTTGAGCAAAGCATTAAAACTATGCCCTGACAGCATGTGGACTTCGTCGATCAGATAGACTTTGTAACGTCCGAAATTAGGTGCGTATTGGGCATTGTCCAGCAAATCGCGGGTATCTTCGACTTTGGTGCGGGAAGCGGCATCGACTTCGATCAAATCCATGAACCGACCTTCGTCCAAAGCACGGCAAACATCACACAAACCGCACGGATTAAATTCTTGGAGATTTTGGCAATTGATGGCTTTTGCCAGAATCCTGGCTATAGTCGTCTTACCAACGCCACGGGTGCCGGTAAACAGATAAGCGTGGTGCAAGCGGTCATGTTGCAAAGCGTTCATCAACGATTTGACTACATGGTCTTGACCAACAACTTCGGTGAAATTTGAGGGTCGCCACTTTCTGGCGAGAACCTGGTAATTCATTGCAGGCTCGTGGTTATGGCTTAATGGGCGGCGACCGTGCCAGCCACATCCCGGCACACGAATCTGCTGCTACCGTTGCTCCCTTCCGGGCCTGGCGGGGTTTACAGCGTATCGTTGCGGGAGAACCAACACGATCACCATCATAATTCTCGGTCTCGTAGCTATTACTGACTCAAGACTTCCCATTATCGTTGAATCATCGTAATAAAACAACTTAATGATGTTAAGGGAATCTCTAAAAACTCAACAAACTCCTTCTCCCTCTGGGAGAAGGTTGGGATGAGGGATTTAAAATCAATCGCTTGCAACCCTAGCCCTTTCAGTGCCTTCGCAGTATGGTTCGGTTAAATTAGGATTAATAGATATCCCCTTAAATTATTGACCGTCTTTTTGAAAACCAGCGTTGCATTCCCCCAAGACCAGCCAAACCGATTCCTAGCAGCGGAAAAGCTGCTGGTAAAGGTACAGATGAAATTGAAGGATCTTCAAATTTAAAATTCACCATTGGATAAAGATCATATCCATAGTTATCGGTTGGAAAACTAAAGGAAGGAGCATACAGAAAAAGGCTAGCTAGAGGACTGATACTGATGGCAGGATTAGTTGTCAGCCCTAGAATGGTAGTACCAACATTACCGTAAGTGTAGCCATCCTGTCCGTTTGCTAGGCCTGCAATTATATAAGATTGTCCAGAAGTCAATGTAAATGAAGGTACAGCCGCATAGCGAAATTTTCCATCTAATGCCCCAGCCGTTCCAGATGACACCGAGGTTGAATTTAATAATGTTCCGTTTGTATCGAAAATGCCAACATCATGGGATGTGGTTAAACCGTCTTGATTATGGTCATAAAAGCCCAGGGCGTTTATAGTAAGGTTCGCATTTGCGGTAAATTGAAAGCCAACCGTTACATTTGCTTCACCAAAACGAATTGGCGCAGAATCAAAGTCATAAATAGGTGCCGCCTGTGCCGTTACTGATGTTGTACAAAATAAGAACCCAGCTATGAGTATATGCAGTAAATTTGTATTCATTAATAGTTCTCCGAAATTAGAAAGCTGACTGTAGTTTTTTAAATCTGGATTTACAATATCATGTAATTTATTAGGCGAATATAGGTGTAAATACCTAGGTGCACTCAAAATTGAAATGCAACATTTTTCAATGGAAAATGTTGCATGGAAATATACAAACAATTGAGCATACAAGAACGTAGTTTGATACAAATGCAGTTGACTTTGGGATTCAAGGTATCGTGGATTGCAGAGGGTTTGGGTCGTTCAGTATCCACGGCCACGCGGGAGTTATACTGTTCAATAAGTTCTCATTGATTTCTTCTCGAAATGGAGACGGTAGCGAATGCTCACGATTAACATGGATACAATCGGGATGAACACAAAGCTTTTTTGGCTCTATGTGAAATACAGTCGGTAATCAAACTTCTTTCCACAAAGGGGAAAAATCATATTCAATGAACACAATCCATGAAACGCGTTCGCCATTTCCGCCATTCACCCATGGGACGGCGACACAGAAAGTCCGTATGGCCGAAGATGGCTGGAACAATCGAGATCCCGAGCTCGTCGCCTTGGCTTATACCAGCGATAGCCAATGGCGAAACCGTGCTGAATTCCTCACAGGTAGGGAAGAAATAATGGTGTTCCTGAAACGAAAATGGGCAAAAGAACTGGAATATCGCTTGATAAAGGAGCTATGGGCTTTTGACGGCAACCGGATCGCAGTACGTTTTGCCTACGAGTGGCATAATGAAAGCAGCGAATGGTTTCGTTCTTATGGCAATGAGAATTGGGAGTTTAATGATGATGGCTTAATGCAGCGTCGTTATGCCAGCATCAATGATTTGTCGATTAAGGAATCAGAACGCAAATTTCGTTGGCCGCAAGGCCTACGTCCCAATGACCATCTAGGTTTGAGCGAACTAGGTCTGTGAATACCTGTGTAGACGACAATATTCCTATAAAGCCGAATAGCAGGTTTTTGCATTCCACACGCTTTGTGTAAGTGTTTCTTACCCAAATTTCCTTATCCGATTAAGCCTGTGTGTTATAAATCAGTGCTTACTCACTTTCTTCGGCTAGGGATTTTGGATAAGTTATGGAGAGTAATTCCGCGCAGCCTTTGTCCAATTGCGACCAGTCATCGGGCAAAATCAATCGTGCCAAAGCGGCTGTTGGGAACAGCTTTTTGACATCGGGCAATTCGGTTTCATTAACCAGATAGGTTATTAGGTCTTCAAGCTCAGGGTTGTGGCCTACCAACAACACTCGGCTAAAACTAGCCGGACAATCAGCCAGCACCGATTTCACTCGTACTAAGCCTTCATCATATAGCCGTTTTTCCTGCTGGATATGCCGATGGTCTATACCAAATACCTCGCAAACTATTTTTGCCGTGGTAATTGCGCGGATAGCGGGGGAACTAATAACCACATCAGGTAACAACAAGCCCTCTTTCATCCATTCGCCTATGCGCGTGGCATCATGTTTTCCGCGTTTTTTTAAGGGCCGGTCGTAATCTTCGCTACTATCAAAGGGTTCTGCTTTGCCATGCCGCAGTATCCATAATTCTCTACTCATGTTGATGCTCGTGTTATGTTGATAATTACCTTTATATCTTAAACGAACGATATATTTATTATGTTGTCACAAAACATTAACACTAAAATATTACAGTTATGTGTAAACGACCACTATAAAAGGCATCCTATAGCATATTATGGCTACACACTATGAGTTACCCGCAAATTTATCGGCAGAAAAGCTGATTGCAACCTTAAGTGAAAAGGTTGAAATAGATCATTTCTCTAAACAGTATTTTTTGAAAACATTCTATGATAGTTTTGACTGGCGCTTATATAAACAGGGCTTAAGTTGTGAATTTAATCGGTCAAAACAAACCTCTTCTCTACAAATAACCAATAGAAAAAATGGCGATCTTGTCGCCAGCACCATACTTTTTGACGTTCCGTCATTCAGTAAACAATTTAATCCCGGCAAAGTGCGCCAGACGCTTGAAGCTACCCTGGAAATGCGGGCATTACTGGCAATTTGTACCCTGGAATGTGACGCGTATCATCTCAATATTGTTAATGAAGATGGAAAAATTGTACTGCACTTACTGATCGAAGAATTTGAGTTGCTCAAAAATCGCCTAACCCTTATTCCCGTTAAAGGCTATGACAAAATTGCCGAGCGCATTGCTGAAATGGTTACAGGACTGGGATTAACCGCCGTTGAAAAACCCGTTTTGTTAGAAGCCTTAAAGTTACAAGGCCGCCATCCCAAAGATTATTCATCCAAATTAGACATTCACCTTACTCCAGAGATGCGTGCTGACGTCGCCAGCAAATATATATTCAGCTACCTATTGCGGACGATCAGGGTGAATGAACAGGGAACGATTGCTGATATTGACAGTGAGTTTCTGCATGATTTTAGGGTGGCGATAAGAAGAACCCGTGTTGGGCTTAGTCAAATCAAAAACGTCTTGCCAGAAGACACCCTTGCCCGTTATAGGGAGTTTTTTTCCTGGCTGGGTCAGATAACTGGAGAAACAAGGGATTTAGACGTATATTTGTTGAATTTTGAACAATACAAAAAGAAATTACCTACTGTCATCCGGCAAAGCATCAATCCCCTGCAACATTTTTTGACGGCAAAAAAACTAAAATCGCACAAACAACTCGCCAGAAAACTGCGTTCCAGCAAATACTTATCCATTCTCGAAGAATGGGAAGACTATCTGTCCTCGACTCCGCCCCAAAATCCTACTGAAGCGGATGCCAAACTAACGATTAAAGAACTGGCAGACAAAAGGATATGGAAAATTTATAAACAAGTCATTAAAGAAGGCGAGATTATTGACCGACATTCGCCTCCGGAGGCCTTGCATAAACTCAGGAAAACCTGCAAAAAATTGCGCTATTTAATGGAATTTTTTCAGCATCTTTATCCTGAACGACGGGTTTATAAATTAATCAAACGGTTAAAAAACTTTCAGGATGTTCTGGGCGATTATCAAGATTACGCCACTCAGCAGGAAAGGCTCAAACAATTCAGCGAGGAAATGCAGTCTATCAATACACCCAGTAAAACCTTTATGGCGATGGGCGTGTTAATTCAAGATTTTGAAACCCGTAAGGCGAAAGCACGTGACTGCTTTAGTTCGCAATTTGCTGCGTTTAAAAGAGCTGAAAATCACACTGACTTTCATGCTCTGTTTGTGCCGAAAAAGCCATAAGGCTGCGCTTTAATTCCACGGGTGAGTGGATTTATAAATTTTATTAAACTGGGGTTGAAATGAAAGTATTGGCTTTATACAGCATTAAAGGTGGCGTTGGTAAAACCTCAAGCGCGGTCAATCTGGCGTTTAACGCTGCTCAGGCTGGTTATCGCACCCTGGTTTGGGATCTCGACCCGCAAGGTGCTAGTAGTTATTATTTCCGCATCAAGCCTAAAATCAAGGGCGGCAGTAAGGATTTGATGGCTGGGAAACGGGATTTGGACGAGCTGATTAAGGGTACTGATTTCGATAACCTGGATTTAATTCCCGCAGATTTTTCATTCAGGAATCTTGACTTGTTGTTGGATGACAAGAAAAAGCCGACTCGACAGCTAAAAAAACGTCTCAAACCCATGGCAAACGAGTACGATTTTGTATTTTTGGATTGTCCGCCAAATATTTCCTTATTATCCGAGGCCGTTTTTGAAGCCGCTGATCTGCTGTTATCGCCTATAATTCCAACGACTTTGTCGTTAAGGACATTAGCGCAGCTAACAAAATTTATCGAAGATCATGATTTGTCCAAACAAAACCTGATGCCTTTTTTTTCTATGGTTGATGGCCGAAAAAAACTGCATAAGGATATAATGCAGCAGGTGCTTGCCGATTATCCTGCAATGCTACATGCTGCTATACCTTATGCAAGTGATATTGAACGCATGGGATTGGAGCGCAAGCCACTGGCTGCTTACAGTGGCAAAAGCCGTTCTGCTGGCGCTTACCACGAACTTTGGCGGGAAATTTTGGCTCGTACTGTTTTGTAAAAGGTATAACGCTTTTTAAAATCAGGTATGATTGAAAGGAGCAAAATTAACCCAGTAAGTTGATGCAATATGGACTCCCACAACTCACTTGATTCCACTAATTTCCTGCAACAACAGCTACAGTCTGTCGTTGAGCTATTGGAAAAGCAAGAGCTGGAAAATTCGTTAGTCCATAAAAGTACTTCAAGCCATCACGACCTGGAAGAATCGCTGGTAAACAGACAGCATGACGTACGCATTCAGGAGAAGTTGTACGACTTACATCCAGCAGATATAGCCTTCATTCTCGAATCTCTACCGTTGGATCATCGTCAGACAGTATGGAACGCCATCAAGTCCGATCATGATGGGCAGATATTGTTGGAAGTGTCTGATGCCGTGAGACAAACCTTGATTTCAGGCATGACACCGGAAGAATTGGCTATTTTCGCCAGCAATTTGGACGCGGATGAAATTGCTGATCTTGCCGCCGACATCCCTAAGCGGACGATGCTTAAGATCCTGCGGTCACTTAACAATGAGGAACGCAGCAACCTTAATGCGATCCTATCTTACGAAGACGACCAAGTCGGCGCACTTATGGATTTTGGGATGATCGCCATCAGAGGCGATCTGAATCTGCAAGCCATCATCGACTATATCCGCAAGCTGGGTAAGTTGCCGGGACATACCGATAAACTGTTTGTCGTAGATCAACATAATACTGTTAAAGGTATTTTGCCTTTGCAGCGGCTACTGACCCACGAACCTGCACAGCAAGTTGCCGAAGTCATGGTTACCGATTTTGTTAAATTCCAGATTGACCATGATACTGCTGATGCTTCACGGGCATTTGAACGCTATGACCTGATTTCTGCGCCGGTCGTTGATGAACAAGGGCGGCTACAAGGGCGACTGTGCGTCGATAGCATTTTGGATTTCATCCGTGAAAAAAGCGATGAAGATATGCTGACACAGGCTGGTGTTGGCGAGGACGAAGATTTGTTTTCCAGCGTATGGAAGTCTGCCAAAAACCGCTGGGGTTGGCTGTTGTTAAATATTGTTACGGCCTTCGCATCAACGCGGATCATCGGTTTTTTTGAAGATATTATCGTGCAACTGGTCGCCTTGGCTTCATTAATGCCTATAGTTGCTGCCATGGGTGGCAATACCGGCAACCAAACCAGTATGCTCATTATTAGGTCACTGGCTTTAGGGCAAATTAACTCGGACAATGTGCGCCGCCTGATAAAAAAAGAACTGACGCTTGCACTTATCAATGGGGCGTTTATCGGTATACTAATCGGTCTGTTGAGCTGGTTACTTTACCATGACATCGCCTTATCGCTAGTTATTGGTTCGGCAATATTGATGAACCTTTTGGTGGCCGTAATCGTCGGTCTTTGCATTCCATTGGGACGGTATAAGTACGGCAAAGACCCCGCCGTAGGCGCAAGTATAATGCTTACAGCAATTACCGATTCTATGGGGTTTTTTATATTCTTAGGTTTGGCGAGGATGTTTTTGATAGATAGGTAGTTAGTTTTTACCCCTTTGTAGCCGGAAGTAATAGCAACACCCTAATCCTTGGGTGGGGCTTTTGAAAAAATCAAGAACCCATTGATTCTGAGAGATTCTCCTTACCAAAGGAAGCGGTTGTGGGAGCATGACTATGAGGATATTGGGAAAGTGTGAAAGGCTCATTCATCGTCCTCGGAAAACACTCAATTACAAAATACCTCGTGCGATGTTTTTTGCCGGTTCTTTGCTAAAGGCCGCATGATAACTAGAATTGCATCTTCGGAGATGAATCCGCCAGATAAGATTGACTGCTGTCCCACAATTTAAAAAGAATATGGGTTAAATCACTTATTACTTCAATAAGTTGTTGAATTTTTTGTTTTTAACCAGTTGATTTAGGAGTCTTTTTTTGTATACTGTGGGACAGTAGTCGATAAGGCTCAATTGATTTTTTATTCGCCCACCAACTGCTCCGCCCGATAATGACCTTGCTGGTTTTCTCCTAATATTTCGGCTAACCAGGGCAAAACCGTTTGCATGTCGGCAAGCAACGTCCAGGGTGGATTGATGACGATTATGCCGCTTGCTGTCATTCCATGTTCCTCGCTATCAGGCAGTATCCCCAACTCGAACAACTGGATGTTTTTAATGCCACTGGTTTGTAAGGCACGTTCCATATATTGATTGCGCTTTCTGGCAACGACCGGATACCAAAGGCAATAACAGCCAGTGGCGAAACGTTTATGCATGGCTTTCAGTGCATCTACCACGGTTTGATACTCATGTTTGATCTCATAAGAGGGGTCAATCAGTATCAAACCGCGATTTTCTTTGGGCGGCAACAAGCCTAAGCTGTCTTTTAGGCCATCGGCACGAAATACTTTGATGCGCTTATCTTTTTTAACACAGTCGTTTAACAATCTGGATTCTGCCGTGTGCAGCTCGTAAAGAAACAAGCGGTCGTTCTCGCCTAGCAATTGACCGGCTATTAAGGGGGAGCCTGGATAATGGCTTAATTGCTCGGAATAGTTAAAATCTTTGACTAGATTTATGTAATAGGCCACGCAAGCAGGCAAATCATCACGTTGCCATAAGCTGCCAATACCACCTAGAAATTCTTGGTTTTTCTGGGCTTCGTTGCTATTTAGCTTGTAGTCGCCAGAGCCGGCGTGGGTATCAATGTAGCAAAGCGGCTTATCTTTCGCTTTCAGATATTTCAGCGATTGAATCAAAACGATATGCTTTAGAACATCGGCGTAGTTACCGGCATGGTAAGCGTGTTGGTAACTTAACATCTATGGGTTTATCAGGGGATCATGAGGGGTTAGAATACTTTATCGACGATAGTCATACCAATTTCAAAGGTAATCAAGCCGATGATTATCCATTCCAAGGTCAGGGAATGCCTATGCTTTTGCTCATCTGCCAACATTTCAAAGAGCTCATGGATGGTTTCCAGTTTTTTGGATAATACGTCGGTACGCGGTGTAACCTCCAAATATTTTGCGGCGGTAGTGTAGTAATCTTCATATTCTGGATACTCCCAAAAGAAATCCGGCTTATCCAACAAATCATAATTCAAGATAATATCGCTTTTGGTCAAAAACAACTGCCCACGTATTTTTGCGATTTCTTGACGGCTTAATTTGATTTTGCCATCCTGCGCCAAAGATTTTGGAATATAACTGGTATTGTTGATGGTGGTGATGGCATTAGTCTCAAACGAGGCCAGCTTGATAGATTGCGCCATACCTTGCGATAACGAAAACAGCACAATCGGGTCGGAGGATTCAATTTCAATATGATCCTCAATAATGCGTGTCTGCGGACAGTCTAGGGCAAAAGTAAAGTTGTCTTCTTCAACGACATTCAGCGGATTTTCATCATGATCCATCAGGAGATCGTGAATTTTATGCTGTTGTTCCGGGCTAATATTCCAGTGTACCACCGCACCGTAAGCAAAAATCATTGACCAAGCTTTATCATCCTCTATCAGTAACGCCCCTTTTATAATCCGTATCAGGCTGGTTTCCGATAGGATTTTAGACAGGGCGTTAATGTCAAAACTTTGTGCCAAGCAATAGGCAACGCAACGTTTGACTGCTTGAGATTCAGACATAGCTGACGATATTGCTAATATGATTGGACATTAGGGGGATCTCTAAAAATTCAAAAAGCTACTTCTCCCTCTGGAAGAAGGTTGGGATGAGGGATTTAAAATCAAGCATTTACAATCCTCACCCTAGCCCTCTCCCAGAGGGAGAGGGGATTTTTAGAGATTCCCATTAATTTTCGGAAATTTTGACCAGCCATCCCTGCGCCGCCTTACATGGATTATATTTGGCATCAATTTTGACATCAATACGTGCCGCTGTATTACGCAAAGAATCGGGGATTTTCCCTTTGACCACGTAGAAAGGGTCTTTAAATTCAGTTTCAATGTCTACCGGTTGCTTCTTGACCATGACAGAAACGACCTTCGGATTGTCGATATTGAACACCACAAAAGAAAATTCAGAACCAGGAGCAACCGTCGCCAAATGTGCGGGTTGAATTTTGTCTAGGCGTGGATGGATGCAGGTTACATCGCTACCGCCTCCGCCACCATGACCGCTGTGATCCATCGCGGCATTGGCATCAGTTAGAAGAAAAATAAACAAGGCGGTTAGTATGTGTATTTTCTTCATTTAAGTTACTCCTCTGGTTACGGGTTGGTGACAACATAGTCTGGTCTGGATTATACCTACGATGCACTAACAATGAAATTATCTATAACGAAGGTTGCTTACGCTAATGGGTTCACAGCACATTCGCGTAATCTTGCTCCAGTTGCTGAAAACTCATCGAGGTCATAAACCGGCTAAAACTTAGCCATGCTGAAAGCCCCATCAAATCGGTAAACTGCGGGGGTAAAAAGCGTGGCGCAATGACCGTGCCTTCTGCAACCAGATCCGCCAACACTTTCATGTCTTCAATCATGGTTTTGCCACAAAATAACAGCGGAATGCGATCTGGCTTGCCTTTGTTCACTGCAAGTCGCATGTAGTTATAAGTCAACACGAAACCTTTGATGTAGGTCAGGTCTTTGGTAAACGGCAAGCCTTCAGGCGTACTGCCCCTAAAAACACGGCTGCTGATCATATAGCTTTCTTCCTTATCTAAGCCTTTCTCAAGAAAAAAATTGAAGATATCAACAAAATTAGCGCCTTCTTCTGCCAGGGTTATCGCACGAACGCGATGAATTAAGCGCATGAGCCGATTGGGGGTGGAGCTGAAAGTTAAGATTTCCATCAATACCGCCAAACCTTCTTGGGTAACGGTTGCCGAAGGCGGCCCTTTACCGAGAAACGTGCAATAAGGCTGTGCCAAGCCATTCAAAGTTGTACCTAAATGCACCCAAATTTCATGGACTTCCAAAACCCGTAAGTCCCGCGCATTAAATAAGGCATCCGCACGTAGTTTGATGTAATCGGTACCGGCAGCAGCATCTGCGATAATGCCGTCACTCAGCATTGCCCGTAAGCCATTGCCAGGTAGCGCCGCTTCGATTTTTTCATTTAGAATGGCTACTGCGTCTGTTGCAGTGATGGTTTTAGGTTCTTCCATTAGAAAATCCAGCTTTAACAATTGTGCTAAGGTTTCTTCCATCATACTGCCAAGCCCAGCAATAGTGGGGTCGCCGACATGGAAAACATCCTGCGATGAACCGTACAATTCTTGCGAAATATTGGCAAAGTTAACCTTTCCCCTGGATTCAAGCATTGTCACCACATCCTGATATTCCCGGCAAATCCGCCTCATAATCACACTGAGTGGATTAAGCTGTCCAAGCTTACGGACTAAATCCCGTTCGATTTGATAAAACTCCTGTTTTTTATCCTCTGGGTCGAAGCCTAATGACCGTCCCTGGTAGTATTCTGGGGTAATTTCCGGCAAATTTTTACAGCGACTGGCAAAAAAAGCCTGCTTGATACTATCATCCCATTTAATCGCATCGAGAATACGAATAGGCTGTTGTGCTTTGACGATTCGGTCGGAAAGCGTTTTGACTTCGGTCAGGTAAGCTGATGGCGGCAGTATTATGCGGGTATTCTTGGCGTGCATTTATTATCCAAGGTTAGGCAAAGTTACGATAATCTATTGTAACCACACGCGGCAATAAAATGCACACTATCAAAATGACTTTTTATTCACCATTTATTCCCATCCCATTAATTTATTTGATCTTTCAGTACAAGCGCTTGATTGGTCAGCAAGGTGGCTTTGGATGTTGTTGTATGTTTTTAGGTTTTATAGTATTTTGTAGCAAGTGCTAGGCTATCACCGTAAATCGAGTGCCTAGCTACTATCACTAATATTGTTTGGTCAGTGTAGGCACACAAAGGGGATAAACATGGCGGAAATCGCGGTCAAGCCGATACTTAATTACATCATCGACTGGGTGCAAGCACGGGTTAATGAACGGACTTCTTGGGATGGAGTTACCATCATTATCATTAGTATCGTAGCCTTAATCGCAACACCTTTAGTTAAATATGCGGGGTGGATAGGTTTGTGCTACGGCGTTTGGACATTGTGGAAAAGAGAAAAAATATAATATCAGTTTTTATTAACCTTATTGCGTTCCCATTGTGGGTGGCGCGAGTTTAACCTTGGAGGTCATAATCATGGCAACAAAAGAAGAATATTTAGCAAAACTGAAAACCCAAATGGATAGCTGGCAGGTAGAAGTGGATGCATTGGAAGCCAAAGCAAGCGATGCAATGGATGATATGAAGCCAGAAATAGATGCACAAATTACCAATTTAAAAGTTAAGTTTGCAGAAGGTGAAGGCAAATTCAACGAATTGGCGGATGCCACTGAAGAAGCTTGGGAAGAATTGAAAGTTGACGCAGAAGCGATGTTCGACAATCTAATTGGTGATTTCAAAGAAGATGTTCAAGTAGCCATGGGTGAAGCTCAGGGCTTGTTCGCAAAAGTTAAATCTTTATTTAAGTAAATCTCAAAAAAAACGGCTACTGTTTAGTATTCGTTACTAAGATAAGCAGGGTTTCTCTGCTTGGTTCAAGTATCTAAAGCACATAAAGGATGGTTTATATCCAGCCTTTGTGTTGCTCTTAGGTTAATCGTTAATTCCTTTAGCGTCCCATTTTTTGGGTAAGCTTCAAAAATCGCTCATACCGTGTCATGGCTATGCTGCCATCTTCTGCTGCCGCACGCACCGCACAACCTTTGTCTTGGTCGTGGCTGCAGTCGCTGAACTGGCACACATCTGAAAAAGGCCGAAATTCTCGGTAGCCTTGCGCTAATTGTTGCCTGTTTAAGTCAGCCAGCCCAAAAATAGCCACACCGGGGCTGTCTATCAAATCGCCACCATTTTCAATGTGATAAAGCGTTGCTGCGGTTGTCGTATGCCGCCCATGTTTTGTAGTTTCAGAAAGGGTGTTGGTCTTAAGGTTTCTATCAGGAACTATTATGTTAGTGATAGAAGATTTTCCGACTCCAGACTGCCCCGTCAGTAAGCTGACTTGATTGTGTAATGCGAGTTTTAACTCAACCAAACCATGTCCTAATAAAGTACTTACTCTATGAATCGGATAGCCAAGATTTTGGTAAATTTGTAACTCGTTTTCAAGCTGTTCTGGGAGAGCAAGGTCTGTTTTATTTAATATCAATCCGGCATTGATATCATTGTTCTCACAAACCGCCAGATATTGGTCAATGAGCAAGAAATCACAATAGGGTTCGACGGCAATGACGACGAATACCGTATCAATATTGGCAGCAACTGGGCGGACTTTGTTGTTTCTGGCCGGTCTAGCGAGCAGCGAACGTCGTGGCAGTATGGACTCAATACGACCTTGATCTGGCGCGGATAGTGACCATAACACTCGATCGCCAACCGCTACCGTTTCCAGCTTTCTCAGCGTTTGGCAAAGGATGATTTTATTGTCATATTCAACTGCGATGCCTTGCCCTAAATGTGCAATGACCAAGCCTTCCTCACATAACGAGGGCGCGGGACTTTCCTTAGAAACGATCACGCGCCCTTGTTTGCTCATGGCTTACGCGGACTGCATTTTTGTTTCTAAATGGGCTATGCGGATGGCAGCGGGTGGATGGCTGTAATGGAATGCAGAATACAAAGGATCGGGTGTCAACGTGCTGGCGTTTTCTTCATACAGCTTCACTAGGCCGCTAATCATTTTGGTGGCTTTGGCATTGCTGGCTGCAAAATCGTCGGCCTCAAATTCAAATTTACGCTGGAAATACGCGCTGATAGGCTGCATAAAAAACGTGAAAACGGGCGATACCAGCATGAACAATAACAGCGCGGCAGCATTTGATGGCTGTTCTACGCCTAAGCCATTATAAAACCACGGTTCATTAATCAACCAGCCCAGGATTGCCAAGCTAATCAAGGTTATAACCGATGTTGCAACCAGCATTTTGATGACGTGTTTGCGTTTGAAATGCCCCAGTTCATGTGCCAAAACCGCTTCAAGTTCTTCTTCATCAAGCGAATTTACTAAAGTATCGAAAAATACGATGCGCTTGTTGTTGCCGAGTCCCGTGAAATACGCATTGCCATGACCAGACCGTTTGGAGCCATCCATGATGAAAATGCCTTGGCTATTAAAACCGCAACGGGCAAGCAAACCCTGAATCCGGTCTTTCAATGAACCTTCCTGCATCGGCGTAAATTTGTTGAACAAAGGTGCGATTACAGTAGGGAACAGCCAACTCATCAGTAGTGAAAAGCTTATGATAATAGCCCAAGCCCACAACCACCATGTCGATCCCACGCTATCCATCACCCACAGTATCAAGGCTAATATTGGAAAGCCAATGGCTGCACCAAGACCTAATTGCAAAAGCATATCTTTGATAAATTGCTTCGGAGTGCTTTTATTGAAACCATATTTCTCTTCAATAACAAAGGTTTGGTATAAGCTGGTGGGGATGTCGATTAAAGTCATCACCAGAAAAATCGTCGCTAATGCGGTAATACCAGCAAGCATAGGCGAAGCAATGTGACCAGCCCAGAATA
The DNA here is from genome assembly GCF_040079455.1 of Methyloglobulus sp. Classification (GTDB taxonomy): domain Bacteria; phylum Pseudomonadota; class Gammaproteobacteria; order Methylococcales; family Methylomonadaceae; genus Methyloglobulus. Next base: position 40,516 of record NZ_JBEBKJ010000024.1, read on the forward strand.
CGAATGCAGCATTGATGCCACCGCCTAATGTCATCAACAGCAAAACGACGATGCCGATAATGCTATCTATGGTGCCTAATTTGCCTTTCTCGATGGTGTAATCTGCCGCTTTTTGGTGCGCTTCTAAAGAAACACGGTCTTTGAACGCATCTGGCACCGCAGAACGATGACTAGCAACATGGTCTGACTGGCGTTTTGCCAGCCAGAATTGAACGGTGTAACAGATAAGCAATGCGAGCAAAAAAATAAGTGTAAAGCTGTTCATGAGTTAAAATCTTCAGGTTAAGAACTAGGTGTCGATATAGGCAAATGCTACACTAACTACTGTCCAATTAATATAACGGAAAAATCAAATGGCACAAGATGCCCAAAATCTGATCTGGATCGACTTGGAAATGACCGGGCTAAACCCCGAAACTGATTTGATTATCGAAATCGCTACGATAATCACCGACAAAAACCTAAATATACTCGCCGAAGGGCCAGCCATTGCCGTGCGTCAACCAGATGCTGCCTTGTTAGCGATGGATGACTGGAACCAAAAACACCACGGCGAATCGGGCTTGATTGACCGCGTCAAGGCTTCCAAGATCAATGCGGAAGCAGCCGAAGCAATGACTATTGCATTTTTAGAGAATTGGGTGGCAGGACGGGTTTCCCCCATGTGCGGCAACACCATCGGGCAAGACCGACGCTTCTTGGTCAAGTACATGCCCAAGTTGGAAGCTTATTTCCATTACCGCAGCATTGATGTCTCGACATTAAAGGAATTGGCGGCGCGGTGGGCACCGAACCTGAAAGACGGGTTCAAAAAAGAAACCAAGCATGAAGCCTTGGCGGATATT
>NZ_JBEBKJ010000025.1:0-40983 GCF_040079455.1 Methyloglobulus sp.
ACAAGCAATTTAGTAAGTAGCGGCGTAGTCGGATTAGCCGAAGACCAAAACCAATGCTCCGGGCGGGAAACATAACCTTTTCGTACTGGATTTTCGTGGATATAGTTTAACTTCTGGCGATAAAACGCCGGATTTTCGATCTTCTTTGGGGCATTCGTCACCATCCAAAACTGATAACTTTCCTTTGCGTCTACAAACAGTTTCAAAACACTCGGTTCAGTAGCTTCCAGATTGGCCTTAAATTTAGCCGAAGTGAATCGTTTGAAGTCCCGCAAAAATCCTGCCATATCTGGCGAAGTAGCGATGAGATGAATATGGTTTAACATAAAAACATAACCGTTCAATTCCAACTCTTTGTTATCTTGGCAGTAACGGATCGAATCAGCTAAAATTTGCCAACGGTTATAACGGTCAAACAAATAATACCAACGCTGGACAGTTAGTGTGAGGTAGTAAGTTCCAGCATTTAGCTCGGTAGCTACGCGGCGGGACGGCATCAGGCTTCCTATTGAAGTATAAGTTAGGTTATTGTACCAAAACGGATGCCGTAGGTGATTGTGAGTAGCCAACACAACAGGGCATGTTGCCCCGTTCATCCGTTTTTTGAGGTGGTGGGATATGCCGCACGACAACAAACCCGTGCCGCAGAAAAACGTTAGGGACTGGGTTGCAAACCCAGTCCCGCGTTCGGGGTTTGCAACCCCGTCCCTAACGTTTCCGTAAAACTTAAATGACGTGGCTGCGCTTAATCAACGTGAAACCTACAGACGGGGCAACATGCCCCGTCCGGCTGAAGGGATTTTTAGAGATCCCCTGAACTGATAAAATTACTTTTCAAGTAAAACCAGCTTAGGTTTTATAAGATACAAATAGGAATCGTTTGTATTTTATAGTTTATTTGCATTATACTCTTTTCATCGTTAATCATGAGTGGAGGATAAACATGAAAATCAGCCGTATGGCATTAGGAAGCAGCGCGTTGACCGTGCTCTTTGCGTTAAGTGCGTCAATAGGCGCTGTGGAAAAGCCAAAATCAATGGATGACATGTGGAAAATTATTCAGGCGCAGCAACAAGAAATTGAAGCGATGAAAGCCCAAATGAACGGCGCAAAGGTAAGTGAACAACCGCCGGTTGCAAATGTAGCATCAGCTAGTGTTAAAAAGCTAGAACGCAAAACCGATGTGTTAAGCCAGGAAGTTGAAAAGTTACGCACCAACTTGGCAATTCCTGAAGAAGCCAAGTACAAAAGTGCTTATGGCTTGGGCCCTGCGGCATCGAAAATTTATCAAGTAGGGAAGGGTTTGTCGATTGGCGGTTATGGCGAGGCCAATTATCAGGCCTTTGTTGGGGATAAGGGTAAAAATGTCGATAATGCCGATATGGAACGCTTAGTATTGTACGCAGGTTACAAGTTCACCGATAACATCCTGTTTAATAGTGAAATTGAGTTTGAACATGCCACCACTGGTGAAGGTTCTGAAGAAAAAGGTGAGGTGTCCGTCGAATTTGCGGCACTCGATTTTTTCATCGATCCTTTAGCGAATATCAGGGCAGGTTTGGTGTTAATGCCGATGGGCTTTATCAACCAGATTCATGAGCCGCCTTTCTTCTTCGGCAATAACCGTCCCGAAGTTGAACGTCGCATTATTCCCAGTACTTGGCGTGAAGTGGGTGTGGGTTTGTTTGGTCAAATTACGCCAGAGCTGACGTATACCACTTATGTGGTCAATGGCTTGAATGCAGCGGAGTTTAGTTCCAACGGTATTCGTGATGGACGTGGTGGCGGTAGTCAAGCCAAGGCAGAAAACTTTGGCTATGTTGCACGCATGGATTATGCGCCTGAAGCATTGCCTGGCGTGTCGGTAGGTGGGTCAGCGTATGTGGGCAATTCCGGCCAAAATCAAACTTTTGCAGGGAAAAATCCTGATGTGTTGGTTCAGCTTTACGAAGGCCATGCCCAATGGAAATACCGGGGTTTGGAATGGCGTGCATTGGGGTCATGGGGACACATTAATAATGCAGATATTTTAAGTGCCGAAAGTAAACGTTTAGCGGGCTTAGCTACTGCTAACGGAGTGCCAACAACTCCGCAAACTATAGGCTCAGAAAATTATGGCTGGTACACCGAAGTCGGCTATGACATTCTGCCGCTCATCTTCAAAGATACCGCACAATATTTGGCACCGTTTTTCCGCTATGAGCAATTTGATACTATCGCTAAAGTGCCAGATGGATCTCCCGATGATGAGAATATGGATAGGCACATTTATCAATTTGGCTTGCAGTACAAGCCTATTCCTAATGTCGTGATTAAAGCGGATTACCGCAACATTGGTGCTAAAAAAGGTAGTGTGCCGGATGATTTTAATTTAGGCTTTGGTTTTATTTTCTAACAGAATCTTTATGGTCAGCATGGATTATAATTTCAGTAAGTTATGGGATTTTTTGAATTTTTAGAGATTCCCTTAATATTTAAGGAATGATGTAATTAGCTCCTCATTTCAAACTGAGAAGGTGTGTTTAGAATTCAAATCGCTATCACAATTGGCTGTATTGGTTTTACAGACTGGCGTTTTGCTTCTGGCTGAATGTGTTCTAAAACTAAAATGGGTGGCTTGAGATAAATAATGGAAATCTTCAGAAATAGACGGCTCATCATCACGTTGTTGCTACTTGCTGTGGCTATGCCCAGCTTTGCTAAGATTTTTTACAGCAAAAATGAGGCAATGGTGCTGGCATTTGGTGAAGGCGTACAGGTTGAAACGTTGTCGTTATTTCCCGATGACCAGCAAATGTCTACCCTTCAAAAGGAAGCCAAAGTTAAATTGGACTCTGGGTTATTCACTTTCTATGTTGGAAAAGAGAAGGACAAAATACTTGGCTATGCGGCAATTGAAACAAGCACTGTCCGCACTAAGCCAGAAACTTTAATGATTGTGCTAACTTCTGAAGGTGAATTACGTGATGTTTATACCCTGGCATTTCATGAGCCTCCTGAATATCAACCTCCAGAACGCTGGTTTGAACAGCTCAAGAAGCGACCATTGGCCGATATGGATTTTAATAAAGGGATACAAGGCATTTCGGGTGCAACTTTAAGTACACGGGCTGCTGTCAACAGTGTCCGCAAAGTGATGGCGGTCTACCAAACTATGCTAAAAAACCAGGGCAAAAACTGATGCGTTATTTTGTGACAGGTGAGCAGCACCGTAAATCCTTATTGAATGCGCTGGTGCTGATGTTTCTGGGTTATGTTGCTTTGCTATGGCTTAGTAATGGCATGATGTACTTTCACCACATGGATTTGACCGCAAAATCGGTGGTTGCCTATTACCTCGGGTCTGAGGAGGAATTCACCCAGCCCAGAAGCTATCAGGGAATGCTTGAAGTATCGCATTTTCACCTATTTTCTATGGGAATGTTAGTGGTGACACTGACCCATCTAATGTTAATGACGAATTTTTCTACCAGATTAAAAATCTGGTTAAGCGGATTAACCTATATTTCCGCACTCGCTGATGAGGCGGCGGGGTGGTTGGTTAGATTTGTTCATCCACTGCTTGCTTATTTTAAGATAGCCTCATTTGTGGTATTGGAGTTTTCTTTGGCAGCTTTGGTTTGCGTGGTTGCCGCCGCCCTCATTCGCGCAAGAAGGCTTATAGACGTTTCCACAGAATAAGCAAGCAACAAAGCCTTGACTTTAAAGTTGCCTAAAGTATCATTATCCGTTCCATTTGCTGCACTATAGTAGCAATCTCTAAAAATACAACACATAGGTAGGACAGATATGGGCTTTATCTTAGATATGACCGAAACATTAAAAACACCAGCCGGCATAATAGGCCTTCTTGTGATTATTGGCGTAGTTACTTTGCTGTTGAAATGGGTTTTCGCGCCACACCCAGACGACGAACAATAAGCTACACTCGATTTTTTGTTCTTAGGCCGCTAGTGATTTTTTGAATCGTTAGCGGCCTTGGTGTTTATAGCGTTTCCCATTATTTCCAACACCTTTGTCAGGTAGTCCGTACATTTTTTTTCGATAGTTCGAATTTTGAAATGTATCAATTTGTTTACCAAAAAATTTTCCAACTGCTTTTCCAAAAAGTGCCGGCTACTGGTATAGGCCTTTTTCGCGTTTTTTATGGACTGGTTGCCTTACAGGAAATTTTTTTCCTTTATTATTTCAATCACTTAATTTTTGATCCCGTTCCGTATATAGACGTTGAGTTTCCTGGTATTCCGCTTTTCCTCTGTCTATGGGGAATTGTGGCTGTTTGTGTGGCGGTGGGTTACCGATACCAGCTTGCGATAACCGCTAACTACGTATTCTGGATTGTTTTTGTGAATTTCACGCCGATGCAGCGGGATTTTGATGGCGGTTTTGATACCTTCATGATTGGCACGGGATTTTTTCTGCTGTTTATGCCGGGCGACCGAGCCTTTTCTATAGACAGTCTTCGCTACAAACTCAGCATGCCGTTCACCCATTACGCTGACTATCCACAGGCGACAGTTTCGGCTCTTGCTTACCACATCCCTGTATTGGTATGTCTGGGTTTCCTTTATCTGGATTCAGATGTTCACAAACTGTTTGCCGAGCATTGGCGGAATGGTTTGGGCTCCTGGTTACCGGCAACTCAGCCTTACTATGTCTCTGCACTTGATACCTCGCCGCTGTTAAATATTGAGTGGTTACAAAAAACGGTAGGCTATACGATTATGATTTTCCAGCTGACGTTTGTGTTTTTCTTTGCACATCGGCGATTAAGGGTCATATATTTGTTGGTTGGGCTTGCACTGCACTTGGGTATCATAATTACGTTGAATATCTACCCGTTTGGCATAGGCATGTTAATTTTTTACGTACTGCTAGTGCCGTTCAAATGGTGGCGCAATATCGCTCGGTGGTTCACGGCTAAACAACCTGCACTTACCGTTTTTTACGACCAACAATGTCCTTTATGTAACCGTACGGCGCTGACGCTTAATCACTTTGATCTATTCAAGTGCATAGACTTTAAACCTGCACAGCAATATGCGGTTAGTTACCCAGGACTGTCTTCAATAAGCATGAATACCTTGTTGACTGACTTATATGCCTTAGACGGGCAAAACAAGATTTATTCTGGCGTTGATACGTATCGGCAAATTTTGCTAAAAATGCGCTATTTAGCACCAGTCGGAATATTATTGGGTTTGCCAGCAATTAGGCAGTGGGCTGAAAAAAAATATCGCGCAATTGCCGATTCTCGCCAACGCATAAGCTGTGATGCTGGCTGTCCGGTTGATCCGCCGCTGCAAGATAAAACCTTATACCATCAAATATTCGAGCAGTTTGGCCAACAAAAACCCAAAGTCCTGTCCAGGAAATTAGCGAAAATAGTGATCGTACTGTTGTTTTTTCAATTAAATAGCACCATTCATTATGGGCTTTTCTACCGACTGCCAATAGCTGTTGAAAAAATTGCAATGAGTCAGCCCATTTCCCAGGCCAGCAATGCCCTACTCATGCTTTCTTCGACTTTTCTAGGCATTACCCCTCATGCGCTCTATTTACACGACCATTTCGCGGGTTATGACCGTATTCTGGCAATTACTTACCTAGACCAAAATGGAATCGAACACTGGTTACCTTTTGTCAATCAGCAGGGACGATTGCTTGCCCCAAACTGGGGTCGTGTCCATTCAATGTGGGCAAATATTGCTATTACCCCCACCATAGATAACCAGCGCTTACGCAAATTTATCATGAAAGTGACCGCTTTCTGGGGGCATGAATCAGGTTTAAATCTTGGCAATACAATCTTTAAAATAAAAATGAAGAAAATTGATGCACCTACGCACTGGGTATCAGATCAGCTGCATAAAAATTTTTTATCTCAGTGGGTTAACATAGGGATCGTAAGATGGTGCAATGAGCAAATTAGTTACGATTTACCTGAGGACATCAACGCCAACCTGGATTATTCGATGTCGAAGGACGTGCCGCGCAACTGAGTGATATGGGCGTCCCCTCGGTAGGCTTAAAAGCGCGTATGGACTGGGAGGCTTTTCGCACTGCCCTCGTTTGTTTATCGCGGCGCGGCCATTCCTGTCTATTGGTTGCCGTTAAACAAACGGGGCAATTCAAATCGTCGGGAACGCAGGGTACTGTTACAACGCTTCATCGGGCAATTTGGCAAACGCCCTATCAAAGGGCTTTTGTAACCTAAGGATTTATTGGCGACAGGTGGATGGGTTGGCTAATCAAACAGCAAATACCCTTTTTTATTCGGATTCACAACGACGCATAAGTACGGATAGCCAGAGCCAAGAGCGACCTGTTAGCGAGCCAAACTATAAACGGTCGCTAAAGTATTTGGAAAAACTGCTCTTGTTCATATGCCATGCAATTTTCAAACGTTAGTGGGTTATCGGTTAAACGTTGAATAACTAAAGCCCCCTGAACAGTGACCAGAAAATGTTCTGCTCGTACTTCGGCCTCTTTTGGTTGCAAACCCGCTTCCTGGCTTAACATACAGAGAGCTGTACACCAAGCGTCATAATCTTTTTTTAATAACGCCTTGATTTCATCTCTTGCTTCCCCAAGACTCAGTACATTCAACAGACAATTTTTTTGCCCAGCACAATAAAACGCCTTGAGCGTGGCCAGCATATTGCTGAACCGTTTTTCGGGTGTCTCTTGACGCACTAATAATGGCGCTATGACAAGCTGATGCAGTTGTGCGCTAATATAACTCACAACTGCCTTAACCATATCATCCTTACCTGCCGGAAAACGATGATAGAGACTTGATTTTTTAAGCCCTGTCACTTCGGATAGCCGTGAAATTGTACTGCCCTCATAACCGTGGCATCGAATTATTTCAAATAGCGATTCCACAAGAGAGTCGTTATCAATTGTTTGCAGTGCCATAAAACCACCCTTAAAAAATAATCTTGACATTGTACCGAACGTTCGTTAAATTGTCACTGTACCGAACGTTCGGCATATTATTAATTTAACTTTATGGTAGGAATTTAAGATGAACAAGGCAGCAATTATTATTTTTTCAGACCCAAAAAACGGCGGTGACGAAGCATTAGGCCGTGTGTTTAACGGCTTGGCGGCAGCTTATGACATTAAGCAATCTGGCGGGGAAGTAACCATTACTTTCCAGGGAGCCGGCACACGCTGGGCTAGCCTTCTTACGCAAACAGATCATCCGCTACATGGGCTATATGAACTCGTAAAAAGCAATGTTGCTGGCGTATCCTGTGGCTGTGCTGATTTTTTTGGTGCCGCTGAAGAAGCTACGGCGTGTGGTTTTGAGTTTATAAAAGAAAATCCAATTCCAGGTACTTCAGGATTGGCGAGTTTTGGGAAATTATTAAAATTCGGTACAACCATTTTAACGTTCTAGAAGTTGTATTAACCGCTGGTGGTCATGCCACCAGCTTTTTTTAGGAGAAGCACCATGCCTAACGCATTTGCCAGCATCAGTTTCACCGATAGCGTAAAAGCCGCTCAAACGCGCTATGGTAGCCGTGAAAATAACCGCCGCTTTGAACTTTCGGATGAGCCGCGCAATGAGCTGGGTAGCTTTGAGAGTGAGTTCATTGCGTCTCGTGATAGTTTTTATATGGCGACCATTTCAGAAAACGGTTGGCCTTATGTGCAGCATCGGGGTGGTCCGCCAGGTTTTATAACGGTGCTGGATGCTCGTACGATTGGCTTTGCTGATTTTAAAGGCAACCGGCAGTACATCAGCGTGGGTAATATAAATGCTAATGCGCGTACTTCAATGATTCTGATGGATTACCCTAATCGTCGCCGTCTTAAACTATGGGGCATTGCCCGTATTATTCATGAGGAGGAGGATGAACCTGACACATTCGCCCGCTTAGCCGTATCGAGTTACCGCGCACGGGTTGAGCGTGGCATGGTAATTCAAGTTGAGGCGATTGAGTGGAACTGCCCACAGCACATTACACCACGTTATTCGGAAGCCGAAGTGGATAAAGTGCTACAAACTTTACAAGAGGAGAATAGAGTGCTGCGTGAGCAACTGCGGCAACAAGATCAATCAAGTATGCCTGACAGGTAACAACTTCATTAATGTACAAAAGGAAACACTCATGAATACCCCACTAGAAACCCGTCCACCACTACCGCCGTTCACACGCGAAACCGCTATTCAAAAGGTACGCATGGCAGAAGATGGCTGGAATAGCCGTGACCCGCAACGGGTGTCATTGGTATACACACCGGATAGCCAATGGCGCAATCGTGCTGAATTTCCCTGTGGTCGTACCCAAATTGTAGAATTTTTAACCCGTAAATGGGCGCAGGAATTAGATTATCGGCTGATTAAAGAGTTATGGGCGTTTGAGGACAGCCGTATTGCCGTGCGCTTTGCCTATGAATGGCACGATGATTCAGGTCAATGGTTTCGTTCGTATGGTAATGAGAACTGGCAGTTTGATGCGAACGGGTTGATGGAGTTTCGTTACGCTTGCATCAACGATTTACCGATTGAAGAAACTGAACGCAAATTTTTCTGGCCGTTAGGTCGTCGGCCAGATGACCACCCAGGTTTAAGTGATTTGGGATTGTAAACACTCTCAAGATGCTCATTTTAACGGACTGAAAATATGAGCATCATTACACTTCCGTCTTTTGGAGGTTACGGCGCTAACGTAAAGCTTTAGCGATAATGAATTTGGCAAAGGTTCTCACATTCATTATCTCCACGATTTCAAATCCAGCGTTTTCTAACAACTGCTTCCACTCGCTTGGAGTACGTTCACGTCCACTTGTACCAATTAACATTTGCATGTCGAAAGCGGCTATGGTTGGATTAATATGGGTTTCCTCAGCAACGGCATCAGCAAAAAGTACAGATGATTGGTGAGTGGCAGTGACTGTTTTCAAGTTACTTAATATTGTTGTGCATTCTTCGTCACTTAAGCAATGAAATATGGCGGAAAATACGAAGAGATCATTGTCTGAGGCGGCGGTTGGCAAGGACCCAAACATATTGCCGCCCTGAAAATCAATACGCGCAAGTATATCGGCGGCCTGTCAAACACAATCGCTTTTAGATTGGGGTAGGAGTTAAGAATTGATATGGCTTTGCTGCCTTTGGAACCGCCGACATCAATAACACGCTCAAAAGCTCCCCAGTTAAAATCTAGGGGCAAGATTCAACAATGCTAACAAACACAGAGCCGATCTCTCGTTATGCTGCCCACGCGGCAAACCTAGCGAAATAAGGATTTGATGCGCCTCGTCGATATGATCGTTATTGGTCGTCATGCGATCAGTTTTTCCAATTGTTCATCAATAATTAACTGCGTTGGCTCGTCGCTATACTTAGCCCATTCTCCAAGAGCGATTAGAGCTTGTCGACTCGGATACTTCATCATCTTAAGGTCGGTGGCATTGACTTGGGTATGCCCACTCGAACGACGAAAATTTTCATCAACGCCTTGTTGTATTAAGGTAGGTAGCCAAGCCTCGCGCAAGTGCTTCTGGTAAGCCGTGTTTATTTTCATGATATACATTTAGGTGATTTTCTATACCCAGCATTTCCGCGTCGCCAAAGGTGTGCGGCTGCACAACGCTGGCAACGATCCGTCGTTTTTCTTCTTTCGATGAAAAACGACGCACTACACAATAGAAACCATTCGGATAAAGCCATTTTTCCGTCTCAGCGTTACGCTGGAGAGCATTGGGCTTTTTGATGCCAAGTTTCGGCCATTCTATGTTGTTCCCTGAAAAATGAGCAGGGTACAGTAATGGCACTGTACCCGATTCTGGTATCTCACGAAGATGCTCTTTCATTCGAAAATCAACAACTGGCCCTGTCGATACCTTGATGCCGATGTCATTCAACGAACAATGAATTACGGTTGAAAGTTCGATGATATTGAATTCTGGTGAAGTCGGTACATGGATAAAACGCTCGGAGTCATCGGGAAATACTATCCGGTTGAATGGGTGTGTATGTGTTATGAAATCAGCAAAACGGTCATCAGTCGACGTGGTCACCGTTACATCAGCTTGTTGACCGCCACGTTCAAGTAAGAGGATAATATTCTCTTGTAAAACATCATCATCCTTGAATGCCTTGTTACGCGAGTCGAACAGGTGTATATGTCGAATTGCTGCCCGTTCCAGTATAAAATCACGAAAAGGGCGGTAATATGGCCCATTACAGAAGCTACGAGGAATAATTGTAACTATTTCTCCACCCAATTCCATCATGGACAAAGCCAAGGCAACAAAAGCAGAATAAAGATTTACCGTTTCTATGCCTACCTCTCGAAGTAGCAGACGGTGACGGGAGTTATTGTTAATTTTTTTGTAAGGCGGATTCAAAATTGCATGAGTAAATCCGTTACCGAAACCAAATTGTATCCTGTTAACAGCCTGTTCTTATAACTGGAAAGCGAGTTATTTAATTCATTGTGGATAAAATCGTCCAATTCAAAGGCAGCTATTTCTATCTTTCGAAAATTTATTTCTGCAGCAATGCACCGTTCAAGAAATGCACTTGAAAGTGAACCAATACCCGCACCAGCATCAAGCAAACGACAGTTATCGATGTTTTTTGATGTAAACAAGCTGGCCATAAACTGAGCCGTCCTTGCAGGCGTAAAAAATTGGCCAAGTTGTGATTTTCGTTCGGCCTCAGTATTTTTCGATACTTTTAATCTTGTTTGTTCAACGGTGGCTAGCAATGGTGCGTCCTCTGATGTACTCAGTCCGATTATAAAGCAAAACTCCAAAGCTTACCCAACTGTACAACCGCTGAAAATCCTGGAAACGTAGCGTTAGCGGAGTGAAGATTTTTAGTCCCCCGAAGCGATAGTGCTGTGTGTTTTCACGAAGCGCTGTTTGCGGCGTGAAAATGCACAGCTTTACGACATTGCGTCGAGTCATTGCGTAACGATGTCCCATACCCCTTGTCGGGTATGGGACGAGGGTGGCAGGACGGCTGGGGCAGCCGCAGGCATTGGCGGTCGCGTTAAGTTTTTGCCGCTTGTTTGGACAGGACGTCCTCAAAACAAGCTTTCGCAAAAATAGCGACTCCCCGCGCTCTCCAATTTCACCCAGTAACAAAGCTAAACAGTAACAAAATAAGTTTGCCAATTTACCAAAAACAGTAAGTAGAAAAACTAGGAGCCGACCATCGCTAACGTAAAAGTAAGGGGCGCGCCGGTTGGCAGATTATACCGAAGCCGACGAACCCAAATAAACCAACAACCTTCAAAAGCGCCCGCGTCCGGCGCGTCCCTTTGACTGCCAGGTTAGGCCAGAAACAAGGTGATTTTTTAACATTCGACGTACTGACCTACTCTGAATTAGGTTCATTTTTTTCATTGATTGCCCTACAAAAAACCGAAGATATTAACAACACAAAACTTAAAAATGTTTGTATCAAAAACACCCCGATTTCTAACCCTTTATAGGGATCAATTTTTCCTTCAAGTTCCAAATACACTGTACCGGCAAGGATTGTTATGATTAAACAAGAAAATGTGACTAATGACTTGTATGTATTAATAAGTTTTAGGCAAATAAAAAACATTAAATATGGGATGCTTGTTAGTACGATATAACTTTTATAAACATCAGGTTTGCAATCACCGATATGTTTCCTGGCCCATTCGATTCCCATTTCTTTTACGTGAAAATTACACATTTCTGAAGAATGGCTAAGATTTACATTTATGTTTATAAGCAGAAAAATGACTAGAGCTGTATAACTGACTAATTTTAAAGTAGTCATAAAAAACGCTGTTGTTTGATTTGCCTAACGTAAGTTATACGACATAAAATATCGTATAACTATTATGGCTTGTCGTATAATCTTCATAAAATTACCCAATTCATTGTTTTGTATAAGTAAGATATAAAGCACCCGGACGTTCTATTATTACAATTACGTCAATTACACCTATTAAATATTCATGATAATTAGCCTACCAAAACTAGGCTTTAATCCACGCGGCATAATCAGTATAGCCTTTTTCATCCCCGCCATAAAAAGTCGCATTATCAGGCGTATTTAAAGGCAGTTTATTGGCAAACCGGTAAGGCAGGTCAGGGTTGGCAATAAACAATTTGCCGAAAGCCGCCATGTCGGCATGGCCTTCTGCAATTGCGGTATTAGCCAACTCTAAGTCGTAGCCGTTATTGGCCATATAATAGCCATTGAAACACTTCCTTAATTCCACATAATCAAGCTGACGCTCACCAGTCATCATGTCGCCTTCCAGGATATGCAGGTAAGCCAATGGAAAGTCGGAAAGTGCTTTGGCAACCGCATTGAAAGTTTGCTGCGGATTGCTGTCTTTCATGTCGTTAAACGAATTTTCCGGTGATAAGCGCACACCCACACGGTCTTTACCCCAAACTGCGACGACTTGTTTCGTCACTTCGATTAACAATCGCATACGATTAGTTATGTCACCGCCGTACTGGTCTTGCCGTTGGTTAGTGCTGTCCCTAATGAATTGGTCGAGCAGATAACCATTAGCCGAGTGGATTTCCACGCCGTCAAAACCCGCGCGTTTAGCATTTTGTGCGGCGTTGACATAATCGGCAATAATGCCGGGTATTTCATCCGTCGTAAGGGCGCGGGGCATTTCAAAATCTTCCAGGCCTGTATAGGTAAAAATCTGACCGTTAGGTTTGAGGGCGGAAGGAGCAACGGGTAACTCGCCGTTGATTTGTAATGAGGTATGGGAAATCCTGCCTACATGCCAAAGCTGGCAAAAGATTTTTCCGCCTACTTTATGCACTGCTGCTGTCACTTTAAGCCAACCTTCGACCTGGGCATCGGAATGGATTCCTGGTGTGCCTGGATAACCCAAACCTTGTGGAGAAATCTGGCTGCCTTCGGAAATAATCAACCCCGCGCTGGCGCGTTGCCGATAATATTCGACATTCATATCTTGAGGGACATTGCCTTCTGCCGCTCGATTTCGGGTTAAAGGTGCCATTATGATTCGGTTAGATAGTTCGAGATCGCCGAACTTGATGGGTGAAAACAGATTGGTTTTTGTTGATGACAAAATTAAGTACTCCGAAAAAATTTAGTTAAAAAATAATGCCGTACACTGTTGAAAATAGAGTGCATACTGCCATGGTTTAAAGCATCTTTTAAGCAATTATGAAATTATTTTTTCCTCTCTGCTTTAAGTAAAGAATACGCCATACCAGCCAGTAGCAACACACCAAGCACCAGCCCACCCCATAACAGCCAGATTTTATAATCCGGCGGGGATACCCAAGTGCCAGCAGGTGCTGTAACTGGTGAGCTTTGCGTAGCCGCATTGAGTTGTAAGAACGCCACTGGCAGCGAGTTTATGCGTTGGGTGTCGTACTCAGGCAGCATGGTGGTGATTGGAATGGTGTTGACGATGCTAGGGTTGTCGCCTACGTGCAAGGTAAATGGGGCTTTACCGCGCGCATTCCACACTACAGTACTTGGCAACCAGCCTAAGCTTAATGTGGGATTATCTGTGCCTATGCCGCCGCCAGATTGGTCAAATTGCAGCCGCCAAAAACGGGCATCAATCGGTTGCCATAGGATTTCAGGTGGATAAGGCTTACCATCGGCAAGACTGCGTAACAATGTGCTGGTGATTATTTTCCAAGGCTCGTTTGTGGCATTGCGAACTAAAAAGGTAACGTTGGTGACCGTGTTTGCTTGCGGTAGCTTTACTTTTAAGCGACTCGTTGGAAAATGCCCAAACGACTCAAAATCAATGTTCACTAGCCTTGATTTATCTTGATTTTCTCGACCTATAAAACGCGGCTCTTGCCATAGAGGTTGTGGCGCAACGGTTTGCAAGACATCATAATTTGCTCGCACTTGGGTGAGCGTAATGGTGCCAGTGTCAGTTGCATCAGAAGGGCGAATCTGTAAATAGCGCGAGTTATTTGAATAATCCCAATTGTTATTGAGCTTGATGGTATGTTGAGAAATGGTGTGATTTAGTTGGGCATACTCGTCAGTGCCGTTTTGATCGCTTGCGGTTTTTAACTGTTGCTGTTCAGTTCCGCTACTGGGTAAGGTGTTTAGTAGCGTTGCATCGCCTGCAATAGTCCAGTCTTTAAGGTCTATACTGCTTAACACTTGAATATTATGCAGCGTGTTTTCGCCACCCTGCCAATCAACTAAAAGCTCGCTTATCGGTGGGTGCTTAACGCCAAGGTCAATCAAAAAAACCGTACTTGCGGTATGTTTCACATCGCTAGAAGCCAGGTTAATTGTGGTCTTTTCTGCGCTTTTTTCTAATTGAAGCCGAAGCTCATTTGGGTTTTGCAGGGCATTTATTTTGATGGGTGAAAACTGTAACGGGATCGTTTCTTTGTGCGTATTTGTTTCTGGGTGCAGCGTATCATAAGGCACTAAGGCGTAAGGCACTTGCTCACCGGTTGCGTTGGTAATGGTAAGGTCTTGCAGAGTGCTGCTGCGTGTTGCTTGGTACACTTCAATCGGCAGGTCGCTTCGGTAAAATGGCTTAGTGGCACTTAGCCCAACTTGCTCGTCCACTTTTTCTTGAAAGCGAAAATCGACTGCAAGAACTGGTTGCGCTAAGAAGCTGCCGCTTAAGATAAGCAATATCGTACGGGACAATTTCATGCCGACACCTCTTCTGTAGCGTTGGTTTTGACGGGTGGCAAGGGCGCAAAATAACCCATCACCAGTAACATCAGTCCTGCGCCTATGAATGACACAATGCGTTCTACTGAGCCGTGCTGTGCTAAATCGAGCAAGAATATTTTAGCAACGACTAAGCCCATTAGCGCTGCCCCCATAATCCATAGCTTACGTTGTAGGCGTTTGTGGGCAATCACCATGAGAATAAATGCAGTAATCCCCCACAACAAGGTAAACGACATTTGTACGGTTGAATTGCTAAATATTGATGTCCATTCAAATGGTGTACCTGCCCAGTGATGCAATGTGCGTAGCAACATACCGTTGAGCAAAGCAAAGCCCATCATGCTTGCCAATGTGGGCTTAATTTCATGCAGTTTGTTGAAAGCTTCACCAACGGCACGTTGCCAAACAAGTAGCAAGAGCATCACGGCGGCGAGCGTTATATCTAACGGATTTAGTAGTGGAATATAGGGTAGTGGCGCGGCGTTGCCACTGGAATGCAACGACATGATTACAAACCAAGCCACTAAAAATACCGCCAAGGGAGTACAGCCAATCCAAAGCCAAGTGTGCTTGGTGTCAGTTTCTTGCCTTATACTTTGCCAGCGCGTAACAGCGCCCATGATCATCATCGGCACAATTGCCCAACCAATTTCTTGCCATACATTAGATTCGCTCACAGATTGACCAAGCTGATATCGCCATTCAATTACGCCTACAATTGCCATTAACCATAGCAACGGTGCGCGTAACAAAGCATGTTTTGGCAACACATCCCGTGTTAATATCCACATATAAACGGCAAAGGCTAGCGGCCATATGATGTAGCCGTAATGAGCAAATGGGTGGACATTATCAAAACCATTAATCGTTAATGCAATTACCATGACGGGCAGCAACAGTCCTGCCAAAGCTGTCAGTTTCGGCCATTTAAAATAACCCGAAGCAAAAGGCAGTAGCGCACTGGTTATAGCAACAAATGCAAGCCCAGTGTGTACAAACAAGTTTCTGGGCATAAATTCATCAATTGCCGTTAAGCCAGATGCCACCCACCATAACCAGCCCCACAAAGCTAATGAGGTTGTTAAAACGCCAAACTGGTCTGGGCGATATTTATTCCACAATGCGCCACAAGCCCAGCCAGATAACGCGATAAAACCCACACCTAAGAACATATTTTGGGTAGCAACCCCTGTTTGCCCAGTTAAGCCCCAGCCTTGCATAAAAGCACCTGCGCCGAGTAACTGTAGCGCCAAGCCTGACAGCGTAGGAAAAGTGCGATTTTGTTTTAAGCCTACCCACAACAAACCTACACCTTCTACCGCCCAGGCCGCTGAAGTCCAACGTCCATCTAAGGCGAGCGGCAAGGTAAGTGTAATAAAGCCTATGCCCAAAGCCAAAAAGCATTCACCCAAAAATTTGAGCGTGTCGCGTTTACGGATTAGCACCCACGAAGCTAAAGCGATGTAAAACATACCCAGTACCAGCGCACTATAAGCCAAGCCAAAGTGCGAATCGCGCAGCAACGCGTATTGCAAACTAAAGCCCACCAACGGAGTGCCAAATACTAACGTAGCATCGACATAATCACTGGCTTTGGTCGCTTGCCGATGTGCAAAAAGCACGGCAATTGCGGTGAACAGCAAAAAATGAATAATTAAGAAAGGTTCGGTCGTGGCAAAATGTTCGGGTTGATAACTTTTAGCACCCCATATACTGCCGATAATAAAAGTAAAGGCAAAGCCCAATACATTTAGGCCGCGCCAGCTTTTGTGGAACGCAATAAACGCAATAGCACTATTAAGCACCAAGTAGTAACTAAACAAACCAACGTGGCTACCATGACCCGTAGAGGTAAAAACAGGGGCTAAAAAGCCGCCAGTAAAGCCAAGGATAGCTAGCGGCAACGCTGATTGCTTAACGGCAATAAATGCCGACAAAAACGCCACCATAATCAGCAAACCAAAAGCCGCGCCTGATGGAATCAACTGATATAACTTGAATGCGGCAAATATCGTTAGGTACATGGCACCGATGCCGCCGCCCTGCAATGCCCATGAATATTCGGCACGTTGGTCACGCAAGCGCCACCCTATTACCAGCAAGCCTACACCAAGTAAAGCAACTGCCGTCAAGCGTAATTCAATGGGGATAAAGTTTTTATCAACAGCCAACTTAAGCAAAAAGGCAACGCCAATAAACAAAATGACAATGCCAGACCGCACCAAAGTATTCCCGCCAAACAGCCAGTCTTTAGCCGCTGAAATGGACCGTTCAATAAAGCCGGGGTCTTCTTCTGGTAAGTCCCAGTGGTTTGTAGGTGCAGGTTGAGTATGGGGTTTTTCATGGCTGGCTACAACTGGGGCACTGGCTGATGCTTTTTGAATGACCCCATCATCAAAATCCTTTACTGCGAATTTAGCTACTGTCTCAGTTGGTATTGCTGAAGAGAGGTCAGTAGTTATATTCGCTGCCATAGCCACTGGCGTTGTAGGCGGTGAGGCTTGCTGAGGTAACTTATCCAAGCGTTGTCTAAACGACTCTAACTGTATTCTTAACTGTTTAATTTCTCGTTCAAGCTCATCAATGCGGGTGCTTTTGCTGCCCGATGAAAACAATGCGAAAAAGGCAGAGATACCCCCAATACAAGCAGCTAAACTCACTAGCCCCAGTATGACAAAATGCAATTCCATGGATTTTCCCGGTAAAGATTTAATTCAAGCTGATGTTTCTGTAACTAACTCATTTTACATAAAAAACATTTGCCCTAATTATTTTAGATAGCGTCGTCAACGCATCACTAAGATTCGGCCTTGTGAAGTTTTAACTGCCGTTCGCCTTGAGCCTGTCGAAAGGCTTGTGTGCTTCGACAAGGCTCTCCTGAGCGTAGCCGAAGGGCTCAGCACGAATGTTAAGGTGTTGATTCCGTTAGTGGTGAGCTTGCACCACAGGCACTTCCTTCAGTCGTCGAACCATGAATGGAATCAATTTATTCAAAGTTTCCTAAAGTATAGTTGAATTGATTGCCCTTTCTCTTCACTTAACATTACCTGTGAATAGAGTTTGTAAAACTAGATATTCGTAAAAACGTGTGGAAAATGGTTGAAAAACCCGCGTATTTCACTATGTCAAAATCGGTAAGAATCTAGTGTAACAGTTACATGTCGTCGCTATTATGTAGCAACTGCACAATTAATAAAATCAATAAGATAGACTACCTATTTCCTTTCGCACGATTATGCGTCTTACATAGCATCTGGCAATTGCTCGAATCAGTTGCTCCACCTTTGCTCCATGCAGCAACATGATCAGCATCCATTTCACTCAAAGCCCACAGCTTAGTTTTAATGGCATCATGTCCAATAGCGCAAAGAGGACAGTTTGAAATGCCTTTAGCTTTAGCCTCTTCTGTTTGTTTCGCGTGAATTGATTTTTTGGTGGCCTCATCGAAAACACGAACATCCAGCAATTTTGTATCGGTTGACCCGCCTAAAATATACTCAAAAATTCCTTTTCGATTCTTTACATAAGGATCACTGTAAAGATTTTTTACCTTTTCGGATACCTTTTTAGGGTCGTAAGGGTTATTGTGATATGTCTCGTACAAGCGCCCCCACTCAAGACCACGCATTTCTGCTTCTACACCTGTAAATACCCCCGACACCCAATCAATAACGCTATTGAAATAGGTTTTAAGCTCACTAATTTTGTCGTCGTTACGGTGACGGCTCATGTAGTCGCCGATATTACCTTTGCTTACCCAATCTAACGCGGTTGCCAAAAATTCTTGCCTAAGTGCGCTGCCGCTGACATACGCCGCCCATTTTTGGATATGTGCATTCCTGCTGTTGCTAAATTCGGCTTTAGCGAGGGTCACAAAGCGGCCTGAATACACCGCATTCAACAATTCTTGGTTATTTAATGGTACACCGGCGATATTGATGGTTTTAAACCACTCTTTGATTTCGCTTTCAGTGCCTTCACAGACGTAAATTAGAAGATTTGTTTCCAAAATCTTAGCCTGCTTGTCCGATGCTATGCCGCTAAAGTATTGCTCCATGCCATTGTCATCTTTAATGGCAAACTTATTGGTGATAAAACGACCAAAGCTGGTAATGCGTTGCTGCCCGTCCAACACCTCAAATTTATCTTCATTGACTTGGTTAAAATAGATTAGCCCTAGTGGATAGCCTTTTAAGATTGATTCAATCACGGCCACATCTTTTTTGCCGTCAGCATAAATATAGTTGCGCTGGTATTCTGGCTGGATGGTTAATTTTCCTGATAAGCCAAACAAACCCTTGCCTTCAAGCTCGTTATATACAAAGCCTTCGCAAATGTCTTTTATTGTGACATTAGTTTTTAGGGTGGTTTTCATTTTTTTGGCTTTCTCCTTATCAAGAGACGAGCATAAGTGGATTTATACTCACTTCCAATTCTGATTACACCCCGTCTGTTCAAATCACCAGGGTTAGTTACATCTTCTTCGGTATATTCTCTAGTTTTTAATCCTGAATTGTTATCCCTGTCCGTTATGCCCATAATCTCAAACTGCTCAGGGCTATATTTGTCGAGAAAACTAATCGGTACACCCATTGCCCCATCATAATCACTTGGAATCGCATCAGTAAATGGCACTTCAATAGCATCGTAATTATCGTATTTGTCGTATGATTCTTTGCCTTTAATTTCTTTATGTTTGCTGAACCTTAAATTATCAATCATCGACATTAACGGCAATGGTTGATGGCGTCTTCCGTGGTCAAGATTGGTAAACCAACAAACATTCCTAAACTTCACCAAGCCAGTTTCGGGGTTATAAATCCCTTCCGCGTATTCATTGGCAAAAGGGGTTGAAAAATAGGCGTTGCCAGCGTGAAAACCGTTTCCCAGCCACATTTTATCGTTCTTGATTAACGGAAAAACTTCCTTATAAGTAATGGCATTCATATTACCTATAATCACAAACTGTTTATCGGCTTCTATAATCCACGCTAAAAACTCACGAAACAACGAGAAAGGTGGATTGGTAATAATAATGTCGGCTTCATCCCTTAATCGTTTAATTTCTTCGCTTTTAAAATCGCCATCACCCTCCAGGTAATGCCATTCCAAATCCTTAATATCTATTTTGCCGTCATGGGTACGGTCAGTAGTAAGGGTAAAAATTTTGCCATTAATGACGGTTTTGTTTTCGTCATACTGCGGATCGTTTATTTCAAACAAAGTCGCCTGATAGCCGTATTTATATTGCTTGCTATTCACCGCATAGCTGGTGCTAATGAGTTTTTTAAACCCGAAACGGTCGAAATTTTGGGCAAAGTATTTAGTGAAATTGCTCCATTCTGGATCATCGCAAGGCAGTAAAACCGTCTTGCCACGAAATATATTGGGGTCGTATTCTAAGTAAGCGTTGATCTCTTTTTCAATATCACTATATTGAGTGTAAAACTCATCATTTTTTGCCCTTTTTGCATCCGCTAAATTGTTATTTGCCAATTTTTACTCCTCAAACTTAACAGGACTTATAGGCGGGTCTCGCGCCGTCCTACAGCTATCCAACAATTGTTCAAACTTATCGACCATTGCGGTTGCTTAGAGATTTGCCACGAGCCAATCGGTCAACTTCACGCTATCCATTTTACCGGCCGCCAACTCCAAGATGACGTTGGCGGCATCAATTGGGTCTGCCTTCAAGTCAAGTCCATTCAAGCCAAGGAAAAGTACGCCGACACCGAACCCAACGCGCTTGTTGCCATCAATAAATGGGTGGTTCTTGACAATGCCTGACATGTAAGCCGCCGCTAAATCAGGCAATGTTGTGGCTTCGGTGTAATAAAGAAACTGTTTTGGTTTTGCCAAGGCGGAATGCAACAAGCCACTATCACGGATGCCGTCACTGCCGCCGTATTTTTGGAGTAGGCGGCTGTGAATCAGCAAGGTTTCTTCCAATTCAATCCAAATTGGCTCGATCATTTGGACAGGATTTCAAAGGTACGGTCGTATTTCTCAAGTGTGCGTTCAAAGCGTTCCATCTTCTGGGCGACGGATAGTTTGTTTTCCGCTGCACTGGCGACTTCTTCCCAATATTCCAGTTGTTTAGGGACGGAACGATGGGCTTTTTTTGCGGCGGCTTTCGCCCTTTCAAGAAAAGCGTCCGATACTTGGATTGTAGCCATGATGTTTACCTAAAAATATGACAATACATAACATTATATGACTTTATGTTATGTTTTCAAAAGGGAAAAGACACTTGTTGTTTGACCTAGCAAGCAGAATTAGCCTGTCTGGAATGACAGGAATCCATCCCCATCGGCTCCGGGGCTATTTTGCCGATCTGGACAGGGAAATCGACAACTGGCACAAAGCGGTATTTAACTATTTCGACCATAGGGTCACCAATGCTTACAACGAATCCGCCAACAATCACATCAAGCCAGATGCAAGGCAAGGCCGTGGTTATAGTTTTGAAGTGCTGAGGACAAAGGTGCTGTTCACAATTGCCAAGCACAAGTTAAAGAAGAAATCGTTTAAATCGGGAATCCGTGAAAATATTTTGGGCCATGGCTTGCCAAATAGTGATGAAAGTAACAAATGTACTGAACCATTCAAGCAAGAATTTCTTAATTTTGGGGTCATAATTCCACACGGTGCTGAAAAATGATATTTTTGGATTTTCCACAAGGTTTTACGAAACCCGTAAAAGTTTAGCGCCCCTATCACCTATAAAAAACAGGTTTTTTTAGTATTTGAATGCCGTTTACTCGTTGTATGTTGATAAATAATGTGTATGATTGCAGCCTAAGCGATACATAACGTCAAGCTACAAATAATTGAGATAAATCATGAAACTAATAACAGCGATTATTAAACCATTCAAGATGGATGATGTGCGGGAAGCCTTGTCTGAAATTGGCGTGGCAGGTGTGACTGCCACCGAAGTCAAAGGCTTTGGTCGGCAGAAAGGCCACACCGAGTTGTACCGTGGCGCAGAGTATGTGGTCGATTTTTTACCTAAAGTTAAGCTAGAAATCGCCGTGAGTGATGATGTGGTGGATAAGGCAGTGGAAACCATTGTAAATGCCGCTAATACAGGCAAGATTGGTGACGGTAAAATATTTGTGACAAGTCTGGATCAGGTGATACGTATCAGGACCGGCGAAACGGGAGAAGATGCCATCTAAACGGCGCTTAAGATACACGATGAAAACTAAAAATAATTATAAATACTTAGCCCTTACTTTACTTTTGGCTCCTGGGCTGGTTTTAGCGGCTGAATTAAACCAGGCGAATACCGCCTGGATATTGACTTCTACCGCGCTGGTGCTATTTATGACTATCCCTGGCTTATCGCTATTTTATGCAGGCTTGGTCAGGAGCAAAAACGTGCTATCGGTGTTGATGCAGTGTTTTGCGATTACCTGTTTAATATCCATACTTTGGTTGGCTGGCGCTTACAGCCTGATTTTCTCGGATGGCGGCGAGCTGCAAAAATACCTAGGTGGGATGTCGAAAGCATTTTTGCCAGATATAAGTACAGCTTCGTTAACTGGCGATATTCCAGAAACGCTGTATTTCATGTTTCAAATGACTTTTGCCATTATCACGCCAGCCTTGATTGTGGGTGCATTTGCCGAGCGGATGAAGTTTTCGGCGATGTTATGGTTTAGCGGTTTATGGTTATGCTTGGTTTATGTGCCGATTTGCCACTGGATCTGGGGTGGCGGCTGGTTAGCCTCATTAGGTGCAATGGATTTTGCGGGTGGCATCGTCATCCATATCAATGCTGGTGTTGCGGCTTTAGTTTCAGCTTTGGTTATCGGCAAGCGCAAGGGTTTTCCAACTACTGCAATGCCGCCGCACAACATGACGATGGTTGTAACTGGCGCGGGAATGTTGTGGGTCGGCTGGTTCGGCTTTAATGCGGGTAGCGCATTGACCTCAGATGGTCGCGCAGGGATGGCGATGTTGGTCACCCATATTGGTGCGGCGGCGGGTTCATTGACCTGGATGACAATCGAATGGGTACGTTACGGTAAACCCAGCGTATTAGGTATCGTAACGGGCATGGTAGCAGGCTTGGGTACAATTACCCCAGCATCCGGTTTTGTCGGCCCTGCGGGTGCATTAGCTATTGGCATAACCGCTGGCATCGTGTGTTTTTATGCTACCCAATTTGTCAAACGTAAGCTAATCATCGACGATTCCCTGGACGTTTTCCCTGTACATGGCATTGGTGGAATTACCGGATCGTTGCTAACTGGCGTATTTGCCGACATCAGCTTGGGTGGTATCGGACTTGCTGATGGTGTTACGATTAGCCATCAAGTTGGTGTTCAAGCCTTAGCGATATTAACAACTATCGCATGGAGCGGAATGTTCAGTTACCTTATCCTTAAGGTTTTAGACAATTTTATTGGTTTACGTGTGACCTCTGATGAAGAGGTTCAAGGACTGGATCAGGTCTTACATGAAGAAACTGGTTACTTGGATATTTAAGGCCAGCCAGCAGTTTCGGTCTAAATTTAGCCTGGGGTGGCGATCAATGGTTGATCGCTTCTCCGGGCTATTAGGTAAAGGTCGTTCAGGCTTAACTGGGATCAGCCCATTTAGCAAAGATAAAGGGGCTGATGAACAGAACTCATCAGTTAGGGTTAAT
This sequence comes from Methyloglobulus sp., assembly GCF_040079455.1. Classification (GTDB taxonomy): domain Bacteria; phylum Pseudomonadota; class Gammaproteobacteria; order Methylococcales; family Methylomonadaceae; genus Methyloglobulus. The sequence goes on from NZ_JBEBKJ010000025.1 coordinate 23,328, forward strand.
TCTGGCCTTATCGCAGAACTCAACCAGAAATACCTCAAGTTACCAGAACCTTTCGCAAGCTTCCTTAAGCCACTTATCATTACCGTCAGCATAATTACTGCTTATGCTGTCCTAGGCTTTTATGTAGTGCCAGCGGTTTTAAAATCAAAAATACCCAGCATCATTCAGCAGGAAACTGGGAGGAAAGCCTCGGTTGCCAATATTGAATTCAACCCGTTTACGCTTATCGCCAGTATCCAGGGCTTTAAAATATTGGAAAAAAACGGTAAGCCGTTTGTAGATTTCGACAATTTCAACGTTGATATAAATGGCTTCCAATCCATCAAACAACTGGCTTTGGTGATTGATGAGATCTCCCTAAAAAAACCCGCAGTTCATCTTGCCAAGCTAAAAGACGGCAAATTTAATTTTGAAGATATGGCGAAACCTAAGAAGAAGGAAGAGCCAAAGAAACCGGATGATAGCAAGCTGTTCCCGCTCAATATCGTCAAGTTGTCGATAAAAGAAGGGAAACTATTCTGGGACGACAAACATTTCGCCAAACCCGTATCAGAAGAAATAACCCCAATTAACCTCAATGTAAGCAATTTAAGCACTGAGGCCAAAGCAAGCGGCAAACTGGATTTCAACCTGGCACTTAAGTCCGGTGGGAAATTGGACTGGAAAGCAAGCGTCGGCGTTAATCCGATCTTTTCCGAAGGCGGAATAAAGCTGGATAAGTTGCAGTTGCAGAAAGTGCTGGCTTTGGCCTTGTCTGAGACTGCCGCTTTCGATTTGCAAGGCCATGAGTTATTCAATATTGATTACAAGATAGAACAAGACAAAAAAAACCTGAAAGTCACTATCAAGAAAACCAAGTTTGAGCTAAAAGATTTTCAGTTTGCCGACAAAAGCGCCGACAAAAACCTTCTGAAAACACCGACTTTTTCCGTTGAAACCGATGCCATTATCACTGTCGCTAACAGCAACCTGGATGTCGTGGTTAAGAAAGCCAAGCTGGATAGCCGCGAACTGCAATTTTCCAATCAGGCATCCGATCCGATAACTGTTTCCATCCCTAATTTCAGCCATGAAACAGACGTGACTGTTAACCAAACCAAGGATGGACTTAAAGTCGCTGCGAACAAAGCCACTATAGCAATCAAGAATCTTTTATTAAATGGTCTTAACCAGCAAAAGGTCGAAGTTAAAATTCCTGAACTAACCTTAGAAACTAGCTATCAATTGGGTTTAACCCAGAAAGCCAAGGATATTCATGTTAGCCACGGCAAGTTTGAGTTTCACGATTTGCATCTGGCTGAAAAAGGGGAAAACGCAACTTTGGTCAAAATTCCGGCCTTTGGTCTTAGCGATATGGACGTCGATTTAAAAAATAGGGAAGTCAAGATAGCGTTAATATCATCGAAAGATGCCGAATTTCAAGCTTGGCTCAATCCCGACGGCTCACTCAATTATCAAAAACTGATTCCAACACCGGAAGGCAAAAAAGTCGAAGTTACCCGACCTGATTACGCCACCGCTAAATCTGTTGATTTCAAAGAGGATGTGAAAACCGCAGCCACAGTGACTACTGCGGCTGCACAACCGGTGTTACCTGAAAAAGATTGGCTTTTAAATATCAATACCTTAGAGTTGAAAAATTACGCAGTAAATTTTGAGGATAGAACGCTCAAAAAACCCGTAAAAATGACGGCTAAGCCGATTAATCTCAAAGTCAGCAACATCACCAATAAACCCGAAGCGAAACTGCCTTTTCAACTTGATATTGGTGTAAACAAAACCGGTTCTATAAAACTTAAAGGTGACACTGTAATTTCGCCACTTGCGGCAAAAATAGATCTCGATATAAAAAATATTGACCTGGACACTTTCCAGCCTTATGTCGATAAATTTGCGCGGTTAGATGTGCTGGATGGTAAATTCAACATCAATGGCAAACTAGCTGTCCAGCAGCCGAAAGATAAACCTTTGGATGTAAAATTCAAAGGCAGCACGGGAATTGCCAACTTGTTGACCCGCGACCACATCCAAAGCAAGGATTTTGTCAAATGGGTTAACTTAACATTCAAAGACTTAGATGTCGATTTATTGGCAAACCGTTATAGCGCTGCGCTGTTATTAATCGAAAAACCTTATGCCAAAGTCACCATCAGAAAAGATAAAACGATCAATTTTTCTGACATCATGATTCCTGAAAAGGGTGCAGCAGATAAGTCGGCAAAACCCGTTAAAACTGTCAAAGTGGCGCATAGCAAAACATCACAAAATACCAAACCAATTTTCAAATTGGATAAGGTCAAAATAGTTGATGGCTCATCAGATTTTGCCGACCTTTCTCTAATACTGCCGTTTGCCGCGCAAATAAAAAGCCTAGATGGCGGCGCACATGGCATTTCGTCAGATCAAAAATCCACCATCAAGGTCGATCTAAAAGGTAACGCCTACGACCTTGCACCCGTGGACATCAAGGGCGAAATCAGCCCATACCAGGGCAACTTCGATGTGGATCTCAAATTTGATGGGATGCCCATGCCTTTAGTCACGCCTTATATGGTGCAGTTTGCTGGATATAAGATTGAGAAAGGTAAGCTGACGATGGGCTTGCATTACCAAGTGGAGAAAGGCCAGTTGAAGGCATCGAATAATATCTTGATCGACCAGCTTGAATTAGGCGAAAAAGTTGATAACCCCGATGCCGTGTCGCTGCCGCTTGGTTTGGCAATCGCATTGTTGAAAGATTCCGATGGCAAAATAAAGCTGGATGTGCCGTTGACTGGTAGCCTGGAAGATCCCCAATTCAGCATAGGTGCGATTGTCGTTGATGCGCTGGTTAATGTGCTGACCAAAATAGTCACTTCGCCATTTAATGCCATTGCATCTTTGGCAGGTAGTGATGAAGATTTGAGTACAGTTAGTTTTGCGCCCGGTAAAGATGTATTGGACGCTAAGGAAACAGGCAAATTGGATGGCGTAGCCAAAGCATTGAAAGAAAAACCCGTGCTTAATATCGAAGTTAAAGGCGCGGCTTTTGAAGAACAGGATTGGCCTATTTTGCGTGAAGAAGCCTTATTGGATCAGCTTAAAAAAATCAAAGCGGTAGAATTGAGCGAGGATGCAGGCAAAAAAGTCCGTGCTGAATATGTGGAATTGACCGAAGACGACTACAACGATTTGTTGGCGGATGCGTTCATTAAACAGTTTCCAACCCTAGGCAAGAAAAACCTATTAGGTACGCCAAAATTGATTGGTTCAGAAGGCGATTTTTTTAAGGTTGCTAAACAAAAGCTGTCAGAAATTATCAAACCAGACCCAAAACGCCTTAAAGATCTGGCTTCAGAACGTTCCCAAGCCATCGCCAAATACATCGTTCAGAAAGGCGGCGTACCCAACGAGCGCGTCTTTATCCTGGATTCGGCGCTTGATCCTAAGCGGGAAGGTAAGGATATTGTCAGCGCTTTATCGTTGAAAACTAATTGATTAGCTGTAAAGAAATGTTTGTACCCGAAGTTATTTTATTGATTCGGTTATTTTATAAAATTAACCAGAACAACAGCACCATCTGATCGTCTATAAGCTCCCACAACTAGGTTTTTACTACCCGTTCTTGTCCATCAAGTAAACTGAATGTAACACTATCACTCGTTACAAGATTTCATGTCGTTCCACAAACACTTTAACTTGCCCCTTGGAAGATTCTTGATGGCTCTTTGCATTAGGTAATCAAACTATTGTTTCTTTAGGCCCTTGCACATCAGCGGGATCGCCTTCATAAGGCGTGGCGTATTTGCAGTCTTTTTGGGGGCAGGTTTTTTCCACGCCGCGTGTTTTGGTTTCCTTTACGACCAGGACGGGCCAATTGCATTCAGGGCAACTATCTTTTATCGGCGCATTCCAAAGCGCATAATTGCATTTTGGATATTCGGAACAGGAATAAAATACTTTGCTGTTACGCGATTTGCGCTTGAGGATAGTGCCTTTTTTGCATTGTGGGCATTCGACTTTTGTGTCTTGCGGTTTTTCCAGTGGCTCGATGTGCTTGCACTTGGGATATGCGCTACAGCCGATAAATTTGCCGTACTTACCGACTTTAAATACTAAAGGCGATTCACAGGTCGGACAAACGCGACCTTCGACGGTTTCCGGCGCAGTGCTGGCACTGGCATCGTCGTTCAAGTTACGGGTATACGCGCATTCTGGGTAGTTAGTACAGCCGATAAAGCGTCCATTTCGTCCAAGACGAATAGATAAAGGGCTGGCACAAAGCGGACATTTCTCGTCAATGGCTTCTTGGGTAACATCTTTGCGTTGGACTTGCGCTTCTTTTTCAATGATTAAGTTGCTGAACGGCTTCCAGAACTTGGTCATAAGCGGAATCCAATCCTGCTCGCCGCGTGATACCGCGTCCAGCTCATCTTCCAGATTGGCGGTAAAGTCGTAGTCTACATATTTGGTGAAATGTTCAGTCAGGAATTTGTTGACGATCCTGCCGACATCAGTCGGGTAGAAGCGTTTGGTTTCCAGCGTGACGTATTCACGGTTCTGTAAAGTCGAAATGATCGACGCGTAAGTGGACGGGCGGCCTATACCGTGTTCTTCCAGCGATTTGACCAAGCTGGCTTCGCCGTAACGCGGCGGCGGCTCGGTAAAGTGTTGTCCGGCGTTGATGTCATTGAGTTTGACCGGACGACCTTCTTCCATAGAGGGCAAAAAGTTTTCCTTATCGTCACTTTCCTTGGTGTCATCTTTGCCTTCCAAGTACACCGCCATAAAGCCTGGATTGGCAATGCTGGAGCCTGTTGCTCTGAAGGTGTGTTTGCCATCTTTGCCACAACTTAGATCAACGGCAACCAGATTCAAAGTGGCATGGATCATCTGACAGGCAATGCTGCGTTTCCAGATTAAATCGTAAAGCTTAAATTGCTCTGCGCTGAGGTGGGCTTTAAGCTGATTGGGCAGATGACGCGGATACGTTGGACGTATCGCCTCATGCGCTTCTTGGGCGTTTTTGGACTTGGTCTTGAACACGCGGGGTTCTTTAGGGACATTATCCGCGCCGTATGTTTCGGCGATCAAGGTGCGAATTTCTTGTACGGCATCCACAGACAGGTTCACGGAATCAGTACGCATGTAAGTAATCAAGCCAGCCGTTTCACCACCTATGTCGATACCTTCGTACAATTGCTGGGCTACCATCATGGTGCGCTTGGTAGTGAAACCCAATTTACGTGAGGCTTCTTGTTGTAACGTTGAAGTGATGAAAGGCGGAGCAGGATTGCGGTTTTGCTGCTTTTTTTCCAGCTTGCTGACGACAAGCTGACCGTCGGCGGCATCCAGTAAGGTTTGTTTGGTTTTTTCTGCTAATTCGCCATCGGTTATGCTGAATTGGTTGAGTTTTTCGCCGTTAAAATGCGTCAGCTTTGCTTTAAACGCCTGTTCCTGGGCGGTTAATGCGGCATCTATCGTCCAGTATTCGCGGGTTTTGAAAGCCTCGATTTCCAGTTCACGCTCGACAATCATACGTAAAGCGGGGCTTTGCACACGACCTGCGGATAAGCCACGGCGGATTTTTTTCCACAATAGCGGCGATAATTTAAAGCCAACTAGATAATCCAAAGCCCGCCGAGCTTGTTGGGCATTGATTAAATTGATAGCCAGTTCTGACGGGTTGGCAATAGCTTCAGTAACCGCTTTTTTGGTGATCTCATGGAACACAACCCGATGCACTGGCTTGTTTTTTAATAGGTTTTTTTCCTTGAGCAATTCGTACAAATGCCAGGAAATGGCTTCGCCTTCGCGGTCAGGGTCGGTAGCCAGATAAAGAACATCAGCCGCTTTAAGTGCCTTACTGATGGTTTGTACGTGCTTTTGGTTGCGCTCAATCAGCTCATATTTCATGGCAAAATCGTTGTCGGGATCAACCGCCCCCTCTTTGGGGACAAGGTCGCGGACATGGCCATACGAAGCCAACACATGGAAGTCTTTGCCTAAATACTTCTCAATGGTTTTGGCTTTGGCCGGGGATTCTACAATAACGAGGTTCTTGCTCATTCAATCAAATGCAAGCGGAGGGATTAATTTAAATAAGTGGGTACGAGGTCGTAAACTATATCTTCCATTCTGGAAAAGGCAATTTCTTCGTCCGGTTGGCTGAGCAATACCAGCATGACAATCCACTTGAGTTTTTCGATGGAGAGTTCTTCATCTTCGAGTGCCAGCGCACGGTCTATGACCACTTCCCGATTGGCGGAATTTAAGATGTCGCTACGTTCAAGAAACATAATTAGATCGCGGCATTCAAGATCCAGCTTGGCCTTTTCTTCATTGCTGAAAATGCGGAACGAAGTGGCAATCGTGGGACGTATTCCGCGTTGCAAGCTAAGCGATTCCAACCAAACAAAGGCTTTATTGACTTCGCAAGTCTCAAAACCCGCTGCCAATAATTCTGTCCTGACGCTGTCACTGTCTGGAAGAATTTCAAGCTCATCTTCCATATAATGTTCAAAAAGGTACATCAGGACATCAAAAATAGTTTCTTTCATAGGTTCAGTCGGTTTATTTCAAACGGGTATAGCTACCGCCAGCGTTCGCCTCTACGTATCCAGATAACTCCAATATCAATAGCATGGATGAGATGACTTCTACCGATGTTCTGGATTCTTCAACCAATTTGTCGATGGAAGTTGGGCTGAACATGACGCGATTCAATAGTGTTTGTTGCTCCAGGTCAAGCGTTGTTTGTAATGTTCCTCCAGAAATGTTTTCATCTTGTTGAATATATTGATTAAATTCTTCAAGAATATCCTGTGTGGTTTCGACCAGTTTAGCGCCTTCACGGATCAGTGCGTTGCAACCTCGCGCCAATGGGTTATGGATAGAACCTGGAATAGCAAAGACTTCCCGGTTTTGTTCCAATGCCATCCGTGCGGTAATTAATGAGCCACTTTGCTTGGCGGCTTCAACCACCAGCAAACCTTGGCACAGTCCGCTGATAATACGGTTGCGTCTGGGGAAGTGGTTGGCTTTTGCCAAAGTACCGGGGGGGAATTCGGACACCATCGCGCCGGTATTGACGATTTCCGTTGCCAAATCAATATGCCGCGCCGGATACACGCGATCCAGCCCAGTTCCTGCGACGGCAATGGTGTAGCCTTTGGCGCTCAATGCACCTTGGTGACTGGCGGCATCAATTCCCAATGCTAAGCCGCTGGTAATGACAAAACCGTATTGACTTAAAGTTTTGGCAAAGGCGGTGGCGGTTTCCATGCCTATTGTCGAGGGATTACGGCTGCCAACAATGGCAATCTGCGGCAGAGATAACAGCTCAGGATTGCCCCGTACAAACAGGACTGGCGGTGGATCGTGGATTTCTTTAAGTTGGGCGGGATAATCAGGATCAAACAAGGTAAGAACGGCATTATTGTTTTGCTCCAACCAGGCGAGATCAAAATCAACAATCGACCAATCTGGATTTTTAATGGCCTGTACGATGTCGCTTTTAAGACCTAACGCGGAAAGTGCCGCAGTAGATTCTGCAAATAACTGTGCCGGTGTATGGCTTTCGAGCAGCCTAAGGAAAGTCCTGCCGCCGACACCTGGCGTACGCAATAGCGCAAGCCAGTATTTAATGTCGTCGGTATTTGCTGGGTCGGATGTATTCAGGGGGTTTGGACTTTGTCGAGAACATGGATGGCTTGTGAGGCCTTCATGACCAACGCATAACTCACGCGTTCAAAAGGCCGGAAAACCATCAAAGTTCCGGCTATTTCATCAGGAAGCTTCACCTGATCGTTCTTGACCACGCTATAGGTATCCCTGGCAATTCTGCCACGTTTAAAGATTTCAAGCTCATGCCCCGGCAGTAAACCATCTTTAGTACCTTTATCAATCACGACGACATTATATTTACCAATTTGGTTTACCCCATCAAGCACATAAATAATGCTGCCTTTTATGCTTTCTTCGGGCGGTCTTGGAAAATAATTCAACGTGAACTGTTCCTCAGGTTTTGGCATGAGCCGGTCACCCAGCATAATATCACTGATTGATTTGTCGATAACAACAGTTGCCGGATCGCCTTCTTGCACCAGGGATGTATCGGCAATGTATTTGGCCTCATAGCCTAATACTTCGCCAGTTTCAGGACTTTTAAACGTCTCACCAGACCGATATAAGGTATATGTCGAGGTTTTCGGCTCGATAATTGTACGCACATAAAGTTTGTCGCCGGTTGCTGCAATCAGATGCTCACCCGCAAAATCGACCACATAAGGCGCGGTATTGAGTTCGTTGACACCGACAACTTTGGGAGAGGTCAAGTATTTGGCGATGGTTTCCGTAGGAATCAACTGAATGGCTGCTTTTTGGCTGGTTTCGCGGATACAGGGTGACAATTTGCCACCTTGTGCCATTGCAAAACTGGTACGGCCATTGTGGATATCCTCTTCACTAACGACACAAGTATCGCTAGACGGCATGACACCAGATTCTTGATAACCTTCGTTGCCCTTGGAAAAACTCAACCTAGGCCTGCCATCAACGACAGAAAAGTAAATGGTTTGCCCAGGATAAATCAGGTGTGGGTTTTTAATCTGGGAGTTGTAGCTCCACAGTTGTGGCCATTGGGTAGGATGATTTAGAAACTTCCCCGAAATATCCCATAAGGTATCACCTTGGACAACGGTGTATTGGTTGGGATGGGATGGATTGATCGATAATTCACCTGTTCCGTATGCCCATACTGATGCGCTTACAAAAAAAGAAACTACTAATCCTAAAAGTGTTCTAAAAACCATAGTGTATTCCCGTGGTGTCTTTTTAATCATTATGAATTCAAAGTTTAGATGAATTCATATAGAATTCCAGTATTAACTAATTATAGTGGAGAGTTTGTTGAGCGTTTTAACTATTCTCGAATTTCCTGACGACCGTTTGCGCAAAAAAGCGGCTGAAGTTCAGGTTGTCGATGGAAAAATCAAAAAACTGGTCGACGACATGCTGGAAACCATGTATTCGGCGAAAGGTGTCGGCTTGGCCGCAACCCAGGTCAACGTCCACCAGCGCATTGTCGTCATTGATGTGAGCGAAGCGAAAGATAACCCTTTGTGTTTGATTAATCCAGAAATTATTGCAAAAGACGGCGTTGAAGAGTCTGAAGAAGGCTGTTTGTCAGTGCCTGGTTTTTTTGAAACGGTTAAACGCGCCGAACACATCAAGGTAAAAGCCTTGGATAAGGAAGGCAAGCCTTTTGAAATGGAAGCAGATGCTTTACTAGCAGTGTGTATACAACACGAGCTGGATCATCTGGAAGGTAAATTATTTGTGGATTATATATCGTCCCTTAAGCGGCAGCGCATCAAGAAAAAACTGGAGAAACTCCACAAGCTGGAACAAAACTGACGTGCGGATTATTTTTGCGGGAACGCCCGAATTCGCCGTTCCGAGCTTACGAATGTTGTTGGCATCCAAACATGAAGTCTGCGCGGTCTACACCCAACCTGACCGACCTGCTGGCAGGGGCCGCAAAATGCAGCCCAGTCCGGTTAAAGAGCTGGCATTGAGTACCGGGATTCCCGTATTTCAACCCATTAGCCTAAAGCCAGATGCTGATTTGCAGCAACTTCGTGATTTGGACCCTGACCTGATGGTAGTGGTGGCTTATGGTATGATCCTTCCGCAAGCCGCTCTGGACAGTCCGAAATTCGGCTGCCTTAATGCTCATGGCTCCCTGTTGCCGCGCTGGCGCGGTGCAGCGCCGATTCAGCGGGCTTTGATGGCTGGGGACAAAAAAACTGGCGTAACCATTATGCGGATTATTCACAAACTCGATGCTGGTGATATGCTGCACAAGGAAGAATGTGCGATTACGGCACAAGATACCTCCGGTGATTTGTACGATAAACTGGCTGCTTTAGCTGCGGTTGGTTTGGAAAAAGTGCTTGCACAGATCGAATCTGGCACTGTGCAAGCTGAAATTCAGGATGAAAGCTTAGTCACTTACGCGGAAAAACTGAGCAAAACCGAAGCCGAACTCGATTGGACGCAATCTGCGGAACAATTGGATAGGATAGTAAGAGGACTTAATCCCTGGCCTGTCGCACAAACACGGTATAAAGGTCAGGTATTACGAATTTGGCAAGCCGAAACGTTGGCATCTGACATCAAAGCTGATCCCGGCACAGTCATCTGCACCAGCAAAACCCTGGACGTAGCAACCGGAGATTGCTTGTTACGTTTGCATGAAGTCCAATTGCCAGGTGGAAAACGAATACCTATTCAGGCTTTTTTGAGCGCGCATCAAGCGCATGGAGTAAAACTCGGTTGATTACATTTTGAATACTCGATGGATCGCTGCTCGTGTCATAACACGGGTACTGCAAGATGGACAGTCGTTGACATCGGCGTTGGATCACGCGCTTAAGACAGTTGAATCTGCCCAAGACAAAGCCTTTGTGCAAGCCTTATGTTATGGCGTATGCAGAACTTATCACCGCTTGGATTTCATCTTGAACACATTGATTGATAAGCCGTTAAAGTCGCTAGAAGTAAAATCGCTGATATTAATTGGACTTTATCAGCTTAAGTATATGCGGGTAAAACCTCATGCCGCTGTCTCGGAAACCGTACAGGCTGGACGTAAAATAGTTTGGGCTAAAGCGTTGATTAATGCCGTGCTTAGGGGCTATCTGAGGAAGCAAGACGAATTCGAGCAACAAGCAGATAAAGTCAAAACAGCGGCTTTAAGCCACCCTAACTGGTTGATTAAAAATATAGAACACGATTGGCCGGAACAAGCCGAAACAATATTGCAGGAAAACAATCAGCCACCACCGATGGCTTTGCGGGTTAATCTGACAAAAACGTCCAGAGATCAATATCTCCAATTGTTAATTGAGAAAAATTTATCAGCAAACCCTGTTAACTTTACCGCTACTGGAATTATTCTGGATAAACCCGTACCTATTGAGGCGTTACCGCATTTTGCCGACGGTTGGGTGTCGGTGCAAGACATCGCCGCGCAATTGGCGACAAAGTTACTTGATGTACAGTCAGGACAACGTGTATTGGACGTGTGTGCCGCGCCGGGCGGCAAAACCGCACATATACTGGAGCAACAACCTGATGTAAGTGAATTAGTCGCTGTCGATATTGATGAAAGCCGGATGCTGCGGGTGGGTGAAAACCTAAGGCGATTGGATCTGCAAGCAACGCTAATAATAGCCGATGCAGCCAAGCCTAAGGACTGGTGGGACGGTAAACCGTTTGACCGAATTTTGCTGGACGCGCCGTGTTCGGCGACTGGGGTAATCCGTCGTCATCCCGACATCAAACTATTAAGAAGGGAATCGGATATTGCCGCATTAACAATCCTGCAAAAAATCATCCTAAACGCCATCTGGCCTTTGTTAGCACACGGTGGAATGCTTTTGTATGCGACCTGCTCAGTGTTGAAACAAGAAAATGAAGACCAAATTGTTGATTTTTTATCAACGCATGAAGATGCTGTCGAACTACCAATCACCACTGATGAATGGGGAATTCCTGGTATCTGCGGACGACAAATTATGACGGGCGAATCCTCAATGGACGGCTTTTATTATGCGCGACTCGTTAAAAAATAAAACGGCACTATTGCTGTATTTATTATTGTTACTGATCCCAGCATCAGCTTACCCGAATGACACCGGGGTCAAAGTAACAAGCGCCGAAACCGCTTTGCTGGGTAACGATTATGTACTGACTGCTGACATTGACTATCAATTGAGCGAAAAAGCCATAGAAGCCTTAAACAATGGCGTGTCGCTATTCTGGACGTATGAATTTAAAGTCCAGGAACACCACGATTATCTTTGGGATAACACGCTGGTCGAAAAAAGCTTCCGTTACCGTATCCAATACCATGCTTTATTGAAGATGTATCGGATAACCAATGAAAGCAACGGCGCGGTAGATAACTTTTCCACGCTGCAATCTGCCATGGATTCGTTATCGACGCTGCGAGATTACCGGCTAGTAGAAAAAGCCAAAATTTCCGATCAAGAATCTTATATCGCCGGAATGAAAATCACTTTTGAACGAGATGCCCTGCCGCTACCCCTACGCCCTATCGCTTATACGAATCCGCAATGGTATCTTTCCAGTGACTGGTATTTATGGCCGTTAAAAAAATAAAACTGCCTATCTGGGTCTCTGTCGCCATATTGTTTGGCTTGATTCTGCTGTCGCTGCAATTGATGAGCTCAGCCCAGCAGGAATCATCGAAATTAAGTGCAATGTCTTCATGGCTACTGCTGATTAATGCCTTGGGTTCTGTGATTTTGCTGGGCTTAGTCGGTGCCAATATTTATTCTTTAGTACGGCAATTAAAAAAACGTGAAGCGGGCTCTAAACTCACTACTCGGATGATGTCCTTGTTTGTATTGCTGGCTTTAGCTCCTGCAGCCATCGTTTTTTTCTTTTCCATGCAGTTCCTGCACCAAGGTATAGATAGCTGGTTTAACGTCGAAATTGATCGGGCGATGGAAGACGCGCTGGAACTCAGCCAGGCTTCTCTGGACCAAAGAATGCGTTGGCATCTTCGGCAAACCCAGCAATTGGCGGAGAACCTGGATTATTCATCTGAGGCGATGGCAACCTTGGAGGTTGAAAACCTGCTCATGTTGTCAGGTGCATCTGAGGTCACGCTTTTTTCCAAGCAAGGCCGCATTATCGCCTCTAGCAGCATCAATCCCGGCGACATATTGCCCAGCTTACCCGATGAGAATATTCGCTTACAGCTCCAACGCAGCTCTGAATATGTGGCTTTAGCGCCAGTTAGGGAAGACCAATTGATGATCCGGGCGATAGTTGTCATCAAAGGCCAAGAGCCGCAATATCTGCAAGCACTTTATCCTGTTCCGGTACGGATTGCCGATCTGGCGGATTCGGTTGAATTTGCTTTTCTCCGCTATCAGGAGATGAATTATTTAAGGAACTCTCTAAAACGGAGCTTTTCTTTAACCTTGTCGCTGGTGTTATTGATGAGCTTGCTGGCGGCTATATGGGTGGCATTTATCAGCATACGCAATATCGTCGCACCGGTAAAAAACCTTGTCAAAGGCACGCAAGCAGTGGCTTCTGGGCTTTATGACCAACAGTTACCCGTTACTGCACAAGATGATTTGGGTTTTCTGGTCGAATCCTTTAACGTAATGACACGCCGAATCGGTGAAGCGCGGAATGAGATTAGGCGGACGGGTGTTGAGGTAGAAAATCAACGGGCATACCTGGAAACAATACTCGCTAATTTGACGGCAGGGGTGATCAGTTTTGATGAAGGCTATAAAATCCGTACGGCCAATCAGGCGGCTTACCGGATTTTTCACATTCATGTTAACCACTTTATTGGGCAAACTTTGCTGGAACTGGTCGAGAACTATCAAGAATTGGCCGAACCTTTAAAATCAATCCAGCGTTTGCTTGAACAAGCCGATGATATTTGGCAGCAACGGATCGCATTTTTAGGCCCGAATGGTCGCCAAGAGCTATTGTGCCGAGGAACACCATTATTTTCGCAAGAAGGTCAGCGAGTCGGTGCTGTTGTGGTATTTGATGATGTGACGGATTTGATTCAAGCGCAAAAAAGTGCTGCTTGGGGCGAGGTGGCGAGGCGTTTGGCGCATGAAATCAAAAACCCCCTGACCCCTATCCAGCTATCAGCAGAACGTTTACAAGTGAAGCTTGCAACAAAACTGGAAGCCAATGATGCCGAAATCTTGCAAAAGTCCACCCGCACGATAGTGCAACAGGTTGAGGCAATGAAAGAAATGGTGGATGACTTTGCCCAATACGCCAAACCGGCCAAAAAACAAGCCACTGATATAGACTTGGCTGTATTGGTACAAGAAGTGTTAGCATTGTATCCAGTAAAACCTGGGATACAATTCAAAGTCGAATTTGAAACCGGTGAGTTATTAATAAAAGGTGATCCGGTTAGTCTCAGGCAAGTGGTGCATAATTTAATTATTAACGCCCTGGAAGCCATAGGCGCTGAAGGACAAATCGAAATTCATTTATCCAGGGTGCAAAAAAACTATTCCGATTTTATCGAAATGGCGATTTATGACGATGGCCCAGGCATTAAAGAAGAGCAAATTGAACAAATTTTTGAGCCTTATGTCACCACCAAGACCAAAGGCACTGGCTTAGGTTTGGCGATTGTGAAAAAAATCATTGAAGAGCATGGTGGTTCTATATGGGTTGATACGCGCCGTAAGGTAGGTGCCGGTTTTATCATCCAACTCCCCACGGTTTAATGTAACAGCGTAAAGACTATGAATGAGCAAACACCTCGATTATTGGTTGTAGATGATGAGCCGGAAATTCGCCGTTTAGTGTGCGAAATTCTCGAAGATGAAGGTTATCAGGTTACAACAGCGGAAAACGCCACGGAAGCGCGAACGCTTAAGGATTCCACAAATCCTCATCTGATCCTGCTGGACATCTGGATGCCCGATACCGATGGCATAACTCTATTAAAAGAATGGGTTGCAGAAGATTCATTGCTGTGTCCCGTCGTAATGATGTCAGGGCATGGTTCGGTGGAATCAGCCGTGGAAGCCACCAAGCTCGGTGCTTACGACTTCCTGGAAAAACCCTTATCTTTGGCAAAACTCTTGCTGATCGTGGCGAGGGCATTGGAAGCCAGCAACTTACAAAGGGAAAATGCCGGACTTAAGCAACAATTGGTGACCGACATAGAACCAGTCGGCAAAAGTGCGGCTGTTGCCCGTACTAAAGACCAGCTAAAACGCCTAGCTCAACACGATACCAGAGTATTGTTCGTTGGTGAAGCTGGGGCAGGTAAAGAGCTATATGCCCGTTACTTACACAATAATAGTGCTAGGAGGGATGGTTCATTTGTCGATGTCGCGGTAGGCAGCATTTCACCGGAAAATGCCGCCGTGGAGTTTTTTGGCAAGGAACATGACAGCAGGGTTTTCCCTGGATTGCTAGAACGGGCAAATCGCGGCACCTTGTTCTTAAGCGAAATTGCCGGAATGGATCAGGAGACGCAGCTAAGATTGCTCAGTGCCTTAGCATCAAGCTCGTTCTTGCGTGTAGGCGGCAGCGAGGCAGTGCGGGTGGACGTTCGCGTACTGGCATCAACACGAATCGACTTGGCGGACGAAGTTAAATCGGGGCGCTTTCGTCACGACCTCTATTACTTGTTGAACGAAGTCACTTTAAACATTCAACCGCTAAGGGAACACAGCGAAGACACTCCAGGTTTGTTGAGTTTTTACGTTGACTATTTCGTCAGCCACGACAAATTGCCATTCAGGAAGTTTTCGATGTCTGCGCAGAATTTTTTACGCAACTACAGTTGGCGCGGAAATGTCAGAGAGCTGAAAAATCTGGTACAGCGACTGATGATTCTGGGTGTAGGCGAAGAAATCGAACTGGATGAAGTAAAACTGGCATTGGGGACTGTTATTAGTGATTCTGCGCCTTCAGCATCCATACCGGATTTTTATAACTTGCCCTTAAAAGATGCCCGGGATCAATTTGAAAAAGCTTACCTAGAGTACCACTATGAGCGTTCAGGTGGCAGCGTAGCAAAATTATCCTTAGCCGTCGGTATCGAGCGCACCCACCTGTACCGAAAATTGCATTCCTTGAACATCAAACTATAAAAAAATCTCCTTCTCCCTCTGGGATGCCTACATGGATGTAGGTAGTAGGGCAATGCAGGACGACAAACTGCTCCTGCGTTTGCTGCATTCAGTACATCCTGTACCTCAGCTATTG
Organism: Methyloglobulus sp.; assembly: GCF_040079455.1. GTDB lineage: Bacteria > Pseudomonadota > Gammaproteobacteria > Methylococcales > Methylomonadaceae > Methyloglobulus. The sequence goes on from NZ_JBEBKJ010000025.1 coordinate 39,114, forward strand.
CCGAGAAGGTTGGGATGAGGGGATTCATAGGGAGTTCCTAAAGCTAAAGATGTTCATGTTAACGCACTAATTAAGCCCTTTCAGTAAATAAGTTTGATAGCAATGCAAAGATTTAGTATAATTCCGCTTCTTTTTTTAAGCCTTTAACAGCAAGACAAAGTAACGATGAAAACATTTAGTGCAAAGCCCGCAGAAGTTAGGCGCGACTGGTATGTGGTAGACGCAGAAGGCAAGACCTTGGGTCGTCTGGCATCTGAAATTGCAAGCCGTCTACGTGGCAAACACAAGCCTGAATATACCCCGCATGTCGATACCGGCGATTACATCATCGTCGTCAACGCTGAAAAGATTGGCGTTACCGGCACTAAAGAGCAAGATAAGCTGTATCAACATCACACAGGTTATATCGGCAATCTTAAAACTGTTAACCTAGCTAAATTAAGAAAAACATTTCCTGATCGCATTCTTAACACAGCGATTAAAGGCATGTTACCAAACAACCCACTTGGTCGTGCAATGTTCAAGAAATTGAAAGTATATGCAGGCCCTGAGCACGATCATCAGGCACAACAGCCTAAAGTTTTAGACATTTAAGCAGGAAGACCATGACAGCAGCAGCGCAATATTATGGAACAGGTCGTCGTAAATGTGCGATAGCTCGCGTTTACGCAACGAAAGGCACTGGCAAGATTACGATTAACACAAAATCGATTGAAGACTATTTTGGTCGTAAAACAGACCAAATGGTGTCACGTCAACCATTGGAATGCGTTGACATGGAAACCAAATTTGATGTCAATGTTTTTGTTAAAGGCGGCGGGCCTTCTGGACAAGCTGGTGCGATTCGCCACGGCTTGACCCGTGCGTTGATGGTATATGACGAAACCCTACGTCCCGCACTCAGACAAGCCGGTTACGTAACCCGCGATTCACGTATCGTTGAACGTAAGAAAGTCGGTTTGCATAAAGCCAGAAAACGTCCGCAGTACTCAAAGCGTTAATCGTTTATCTGTTCCGAGAAAAAGGCCTGTGTTTGCAAAAACACAGGCCTTTTTTGTTGTATGACGGCACATATATTTATTGTGTCGCTAACCGCGACGATTGATTAAATGCCAGCGCGTAGGGTGGATTTGACGCGCAAATCAGCCAGATTTAAAGATAAGCAAAGTATTTCCGCGTGTCGTAATCCACCATATCGAAGCTCATCACATTCGGCGGGTTAAGCCGCGCATGAACTCCAGTAGTTGTTTAGGCACAGTGGGTTTGCGCGGGCTAACCGCGCCCTACAACTAACCCGCCGTACGAGGTTTTTGCCTTTCTTCAGTCAAATCGCGTCGGTGCTGTGCGGTTCGACGGACACTAGCCCAAGTTGGCTACCGTCTTCATGGCTGATCGGTTGACCTTGGCAATCGGTCTCGAAGGTTATCTTGCGAACCCCAATAAATCGTGCCAAAAAATTTGGGGGTCGTACCTCACCGCCAACCCATAAAATACCCAACACACGGGATTGAGAGGCATTTAGTTTTACTCTGATCCCATTTTTCTTACGTAAAGTGCGAGACCATTTGTAATAATACCAGCTAACGCAACAAAAAAAGGAATTGTGTAAACAATAGCGGTGAGCCCTGGATTAAAATACTCACCTGATGCGACAGATTTGTAAAGCAACTGGGAGCTAGGTATTCCAGAAACAGCCAAAATAACGTATAAAACAATGCATTGGTTAAAGTGAGTGGCAACAGATGGTATTACAATGCCTTCCAAGCGAAAGTGAAATGGTTTAATTAAACAGGGCACTTCTAGAGGCAGATTTATAATGTCATTAGAGGTGACCATGAATATGAATAACATTCAAACGAAACGACCAAAC
>NZ_JBEBKJ010000026.1:0-40360 GCF_040079455.1 Methyloglobulus sp.
TTGGTCGTTTCGTTTGAATGTTATTCATATTCATGGTCACCTCTAATGACATTATAAATCTGCCTCTAGAAGTGTCCTGTTTAATTAAACCATTTCACCAAGCAGAGCGTGGGAACTTTGAGGCATAAATAGGCATCTCATGTTCTGACGTAGCGCGTTGTACAGAATCTGTTGTGTGTTTTCAAAAATTACGCTGTCAGGGTGGGTATAATAATATAATGGGCAGCGCTAGCTGTTTATTCGAGTGGTTTTTAGGCTACCCATTGGATGACGACTAGTATTCAAAGATTGTTTTTAGGTTACAAATAACTTTAAAGTGTGATTATTCAGAATTTTTTCAAGCCAAAGTTAACTGTCTCTATCTTGGCTCTGGTCAGTGCCCTGTATCTTACAGTCGTCCAGAACAGCGCTTTTTTCAAAGCGGCATTGGCTGCGATCAATAAGTCAGGACATGGCAATCTCCCGTTCGAGACCGCAATCTACGTCAGTTTGACGCTGCTGTTTTTCTTGCTGTTATCATTATTGGCCAGTATTAAGCCTTTATTTAAGCCTTTATTAATGCTGATACTGGTTGTGGCTGCGGTGGTCAGTTTTTTTATGGACACCTATGGCGTTGTGATTGACGCGTCCATGATCCAGAACTTAATGCAAACAGACCTTAAAGAAGCGACCGAATTATTTAACCTAAAGCTATTTTTGCATGTTTTCTTTCTGGGCATATTGCCCGCTATTTGGGTTTATCGTACCGAAATCCAATACCAGCCTTTGTTGTCGGAAATTTTACGTCGACTACTAATCATAGGGCTTGCCGCTGTACTGTTAGGCGGAACGATTTTCACCTATTACAAAGACTTTTCATTTGTCCTCCGAAATAACCACAGCTTGCGATATTTGATAAACCCCAATTATCCGGTTTATTCCTTTGTTAAGTACCTAAAAGGTTCAATGCAGACGGAAGCTATTCAAGTCAAAGCCTTGGGGATCGATGCTAAGGAGAGCAAAACTTGGCAATCGCGTGGTAAAAAATCTATCGTCGTGCTTGTAGTGGGCGAGACGGCGAGGGCGGAAAATTTTGCTTTGAATGGTTACAACCGTGCAACAAACCCCCGCTTAAGCAAAGAAGACATCATCAATTTCCCCAATACCCACTCTTGTGGAACGGCGACAGCTGCATCCTTGCCTTGCATGTTCTCTAATCTCAAACGGAGCCGTTTTAGCGATTCCGGTGCCAAACAAAACGAGAATTTGCTGGATGTATTAGCTCATGCAGGTATTAGTGTTTTGTGGAAAGATAATAATTCCGGTTGCAAAGGCGTATGCCAAAGAGTTACGACGGAAAACACAGAAATCCTCAAAATACCAGATCTATGTGCTGGCGGTGAATGTTTTGATGAGGTGATGTTGCAGGGCTTGCAAAGCTATTTCGATAAGCTTACTAATAATGCGGTTATTGTCCTGCATCAAAAAGGTAGCCATGGTCCTGCGTATTACAAACGTCATCCCGATAGCTTCAAGGCTTTTACACCAGAGTGTACCAACGATCAGGTACAAGACTGTCCGCAGGCTGATATTGTTAACGCTTATGACAATACCATTCTCTATACCGATTATTTTCTGGCGGAAGTCATTAACTTATTGAAAAATAATACCGATAAATATAATGCTGCCATGTTATATATATCCGACCACGGTGAATCCTTGGGAGAAAACGGCATTTATCTACACGGCTTACCGTATTCGTTTGCGCCGGAAGAGCAAAAACACATCCCGTTTATAATGTGGTTGTCCAAAGGCTTTAGCGACAGCTTCGGCCTTGATAGCGAATGTATAAAGCAGCAGCGCAACGCCGCTTATTCCCATGATAATTTATTCCATTCTGTTTTAGGCATGTTGGATATTAAAACCAGCGCTTATGAAGCAGATATTGATATTTTTTCAAAGTGCCACCAATCCGTCAATGCGCCGTTACAGCAGGTAATGAAGGACTAAAAATCAGCGATGAACAAAGCGCACCGCTAACTTTCATCTACTTGTACGCCCAATTGCATCGGTAGTGCACAGGCAACTGCATTACTTGTATGTCGCTGACTTTTATAATTTATCAATCAGTTTTATTTCGGCATCAATAGCTTTGCTCTGGGAGAGTATTCCAATAAGGCTTTTTGCTTTTTAAATCAGCTCATTCCAACCCATCTCTCGATGGGAGAAGGTGTTTTTTGAATTCTTAGAAGTTCGTCTAAACGAGCTTTAGACATGTGCAGTAAACTTATAAACCCCTATTCCAATCACCACCAATGCCACAGTCGCCCAGCCTAACCTATCCATATATTCGTGCAACTTGATTTCAAGTTTTTCGCCGCCAGCGGTAAGTAGCATAGCCACCAGAAAAAACTGTCCGCAACGACCTATTATTGATGTCAGCACAAAAGGTGGAAACACCATATGCAAGGCACCTGCAGCAATGGTAAAGACTTTGTAAGGGATAGGGGGGAATCCGGCCACAAAAACTGCCCAAAAGCCATATTCTTCAAACCAGCCTTTAGCTAGCAGTCAATTGCTCCAATAACTCGACGTTTTTAATCAACATTTTATTCTCGTCCTGATAAAAAAGGCACAAAGCTCACTGCTTCGATGTCTTCAGCCTCATAACCCTTTTCAGAGCGTATGACTTGTTGTAGTGTTTGTCTGCCGCCCTCACCAATTGGAATCACCATCACACCACCCATTGCCATTTGTTGCAATAACGTTTCGGGGATTTCAGGCGGTGCCGCGCTGACCAAGATACCGTCAAATGGCGCATATTCAGGCCAGCCCCAACCGCCGTCATTATGGATAAAGCTGACGTTTTTAATCTTCATATCCCAAAGATAGCCCTTGGCTTTGCGCTGTAAGGGTAGAATCCGCTCTACGGAATAAACGTGATCCGCCAATTGCGCGAGGATGGCGGTTTGGTAACCACAACCCGTTCCTATCTCAAGTACTTTCGACAAGTGCCCCGCTTTTAGCAAAAGCTCAGTCATTCTGGCAACAATATAAGGTTGGGAAATGGTCTGATTATGCCCGATAGGTAAGGCGGTGTCTTCATAAGCCCTGCTCGCTAAGGCTTCGTCAACAAAGATATGCCGGGGCGTGTTTCGCATTACATCTAATACTTTTTTGTTGCGTATGCCTTGCTCGATTAAACGGTTAACCATGCGGTCACGGGTTCTCTGCGAAGTCATGCCTATCCCTTGCAGGCTTTGGGTCATAGCATATGCTCCTTAGGCAACCAGGTACTTAGTTCCTCGATACGACTGTACCACGTTAAATCTAATTGAAGCGGAGTTACCGACACATGACCTGTGCTAATGGCATAAAAATCAGTCCCTGCCCCGGCATCCTGTTCTGCACCCGGTGGCCCTACCCAATAAATAAGTCGTCCGCGAGGATCTTTGCCCGTAATAACCGGTTCTGATTTATGCCGTTGCCCAAGCCGTGTGGCCTGATAACCTTTCAAGTCCTTGATGGCAATATCTGGCACATTGACGTTAAGAATAGTGTCTTTTGGCAAGGGTTTGTCGATCAATTGTTTTAATAAAGTGACCGCAACATGGGCGGCTGTTTCAAAGTGAATCACTTCGCCACTGTTTCCTGCCAAAGAAATGGCAACCGCAGGCAAACCCAAAAACCGCCCTTCCGTCGCGGCAGCGACCGTACCAGAATACAGTACATCATCACCCAGATTACCGCCATGATTGATGCCAGCAAAGACCATGTCGGGTTCTTTCTCTAACAACCCTGTTATTGCCAGATGCACACAATCCGTAGGTGTACCATCGACCTTGACAAATCCATTCTCCCCCAGAGAAGCCCGTAACGGCATTTCTAAAGTCAGCGAATTACTTGCCGCGCTACGGTTTCTATCGGGAGCAACCACTGATATTTCAGCATGTTGGCTTAATGCGTTTGCTAACGCTAAAAGTCCCTCAGCCAAATATCCATCATCATTACTTAACAAAATGTACATTAATCATCGCCTTGCTGCGAATTACGCTATAAAATCCAACAATGGTATCAATTTTGAACAACAAAACCAGCTTTCGTGACAAAAAAAACCATCACGCCAAAAGATAGTGACTTGTTTCGGCAATCTGTAGGGAACGTACGCGCAGTTAAAAGCGACAAAATCGAATTACAGCCAGACCAGCCAAAACCTTATCCAAAGCCACAACCTTATGATCTGAAAGAAGATTGGCTCAGCACTGTAAATTCAGACATCGACAACGTAAGTCATGAAGAGACCCTGAGTTATACTGCACCAGGCATACAAAACAGCGTTCTCGCAAAATTACGTAAGGGATTTTTTGGCGTACAAGCAGAAATTGATTTACACGGGCTAAATAGCAATGCTGCAAAACAACAGCTACTGGACTTTTTGCATGTTAGCACAGAGTACAGTTATCGTTGTGTCCATATCATCCACGGTAAAGGCTATCGCTCTTCTGATCCCCATCCAATCTTAAAGAATCACATCAACCGCTGGCTTAGGCTGCATAAAGACGTACAAGCTTTCTGCTCTGCACCTCAGAGACTAGGAGGTGCTGGTGCTGTTTATGTGTTGTTGAAAATATCCAGAGAACACCTAGGTAAATACTACTAGATGGGTGTGCAATAATCAAACTCAACGCTTGGATGTGATTTTTACTTGCCCCATTGAACCCATCCTTGGCTATGAACTCAGCATTGATTCCAATGCTCAGCTGCTTGCTAATCAGGAAACAACATGGCGTATTACTGGCAGCCATCAACCTTAACTGGCGTTAGCTTCCAAATCTCATTGTTGTATTCAGTGATCGTCCGGTCAGTGGAGAATTTACCACTGGCGGCGCAGTTGAGGATACTCATTCTAGTCCAACGTTCGGTGTCCTGATAAGCCGCTTCGACGCGTTTTTGTGCATCTATAAAACTGCGGAAATCGGCGATGGTTAGCCAGGGGTCGTGTGGGCTTTTCATTGATCCAATCAAGGCATCAAAAATACCAGGCTCAAACTGGTTAAAATGCGCCCATTCGAGCAGGTTCATCACGCGCTTAAGGTCTTCATCTTGCTCAATTATTGCTGCCGGATCGTAATGGTTTCGGCTGGCTTCAACCTGTTCTTCGGTCAAACCAAACAGGAAGAAATTCTCGTCCCCCACTTCTTCACGAATCTCGATATTAGCGCCATCCAGCGTACCGATTGTAAGTGCACCATTCATCATGAATTTCATGTTTCCGGTACCGGAGGCTTCTTTCCCGGCAGTTGAAATTTGCTCTGAAAGGTCAGCGCCTGGGCAGATGATTTCCATGGCTGAAACGCGGTAATTAGGCAGAAAAATCAATTTAAGCTTGTTGCCAACATCAGGGTCTTGATTAATGACGTTGCCAACGTTATTGATTAATTTGATGATTCTTTTCGCCATGAAATAACCTGGCGCGGCCTTGCCGCCGATCAACACACAACGATTCGTCCAGTTTTCGGTGTCGCCGCGCTTAATGCGGTCGTAAAGATGGATGACATGCAGTACATTCAGCAGTTGGCGCTTGTATTCATGGATGCGTTTGACCTGAATATCAAACAAGGCGTTAACATCCAGGTCAATATCGTGTTCCTGTTTCTTAAGTTCAACCAGCTTTTGTTTTGCGCTTTGCTTAATTTGCTGCCAACGCTTACGGAAGGTTTTATTGTCAGCATAAGGCGCAAGGTTTTTCAACAAAGATAAATCGGTCAGCCAGCCATCGCCGATGGTTTCAGTAATTAAACTTGCCAGTTTGGGGTTACACGAGGCCAGCCAGCGTCTGGGGGTGACACCATTGGTTTTGTTATTGAATTTTTGCGGCCAAAGCTGGTAGAAATCGTGGAACAAGCCTTGTTGCAATAGCTTTGAATGCAGTTCGGCAACGCCGTTAACCGAATAGCTGCCGACTATCGCCAGATATGCCATCCGGACTTGTTGTTCCGAGCCTTCTTCAATCAATGACATTCGAGCCAGACGGTCTTTGTCGCCGGGCCAATGGGCAGAAACTTCGGCGAGGAAGCGGGTGTTTATGTCAAAAATGATCTCTATTAACCGGGGTAATAGTTGCTTGAATAGATTTACCGACCAACGCTCCAGTGCCTCCGGCAATAGGGTGTGGTTGGTATAAGCCATGGTGTTTCGGGTGATTGCCCATGCTTGATCCCAATCCAGTCCATGTATATCCATGAGCAGGCGCATCAGTTCGGCTACCGAAATACTAGGATGTGTGTCGTTAAGCTGAAAGCAGTTTTTTGCGGCGAAATCGGTAAAGTCATTGCCATGCCGCCCAACCCAGATTGAAAGCACATCTTGTAAGCTTGCAGATGCTAATAGGTATTGCTGCTTTAAGCGTAAAACCTTACCGTTTTCGCTGGCATCGTTGGGATACAACACCATCGTGATGTTTTCAGCACTGTTTTTGGCTGCGACAGCCTCAGCATAATCGCCCTCATTAAATTCCTGCAAATTAAACTCTTCGGTCGCCATGGCTTTCCATAAACGCAAGGTGTTGACCGTACCGTTTTGGTATCCGGGAATAGGCGTGTCGTAAGGCACTGCCAGTACGTCATGGGTATCAACCCAACAAACCCGTTTTTGGCCACGTTCATCAATATGCGTTTCAGTATGGCCACCAAATTTAATGGTTTGTTTGTATTCAAAGCGTTCGATTTCCCAGATATTGCCGTTCCGCAGCCAATGATCGGGCTTTTCTACTTGTTCGCCATTGATGATGAGCTGTGAAAACATACCGTATTCATAACGTAAGCCGTAACCGGTAACAGGCAACTGCAAGGTGGCACAACTATCAATAAAGCACGCGGCGAGACGGCCTAAGCCGCCATTACCCAGACCCGCATCGAATTCGCTGTCGATAAGCTCTTCCATTTCAAGCCCCAGGTCATACATTGCTTTTACAGCAACATCCGTAATCCCAAGGTTAATCATAGCGTTACTCAGCGTACGGCCCATCAGGAATTCCATGGAAAGGTAATTGGCGCGTTTACAATCTTGTTCTTTATAGGAGTTATAAGTTTTTTTCCAACGTTCGACCAAGCGGTCGCTAATCGCTAACGATAGTGCTTCGTAAGCGTAATGTAAGGATTTGCAATTTTCATCCCGACCCAGTCTGTGACCGTAATAGCGTTGAAAATCAGCCATCAAGTGCTGTTCCTCCATTCCTAAGTCTGGGAGATTGCAAATAGTTGAGCTAGGGTTACTTTTTTTGAAATTTCTGTGGGGCATGTTTTTTCCAGAAGGTAGTGTTGTGATAATACTACCCGCATTGGCGATTAAAGAAAATGGCTATGAGCAAAATACAGGTCATGATTTAACACATTGCAATGATTCTGAACGAGCCTAGGGAGTCTCTAATAGTCCCTTCTCACCATGGGCATAAGTATCTACACAAGTATCTTCTCCTCCCTTGAGGGAGAAGGTCCCTTTTACACGGTAAAAGAGAGTCTCCAAATAAGTTTCTAATAGCATAAGGGAATCTCTAAAAATCCCCTCCCCCTCTGGGAGAGGGCTAGGGTGAGGGTTGTAAATGCTTGATTTTAAAACCCTCATCCCAACCTCCTCCCGAAGGGAGAAGGAGCTTTTTGAATTTTTAGAGATACCCATAATTGCATGATAAATAATGATAGTTTAATAAAATAGCTTTTTAGTTAACCAAAAATGTGGTATTCACTTGTCCTAGATTATTGGTTCAGCTTTATGAGGCACGAATACCATTTGCCTTGAGTTTGTTGAAAAGCCGCAAGGCTTCGACAAGCTTAACCCGAACGGTTTCAAAAATTATCGAACCTAATAATCAAAGTTTTCTAACAGCAATACAGATTGTTTTGCCTACTGCTTGGCTACACAGTTACGTTTTCTCACCTAAATAAGAAAGATAAAAATGGGAACATCAAACCGCGAAACCAATTTCAGCAGTCAGCGCTCCGCTATTCCATTCGGCAAGTTCGAAACGGGTTCGGATGACATATTTCCTTGTAACGAGTCGATGGTTGGGCGTGAGGGCGCACGCGCCAAACTTATCGACTTTCTCACCAATGCTGGCACCCGCAAGGCCATTCTCGTCACTGGCCGACGTGGCATGGGCAAGACCAGCTTTGTCAATTACTGCTTAAAAGAATACGAAGAAGCCAGGATAGAACGCTATTGGCGTAGTGATATTGGTCGAACCTTATCGGCGTGGCTCTGGTTAACGGTTATTAGCGTCATCTGTGCGGCAATCTTTATCACAGGTAGTTGGTTATTAAAAATCCTACTAGACAATGCCGTTAACAAAGGGAGTTATCTTTTTTGGTTACCCATTGCAATACTCGTTTTTTACTTGAGCTACCCCTTGCAGCATGCCCTTAAAATGATCTCTGTTTTACTTAAAATTAAACCAGATGTATCAGTTAAGAGTTTAGGGTATTTTCTTGTTTTCGGCTTTGTTGCCGTGTTCATGTTTATACCACCAGATACCGGATCCCCTGTTATTACCTTAAGCCGATTACTTGTTGCTCTAGCGGCGACATACTTTGCTGGTGAATTGTTCGATATAGAAATTATGCGTTGTAAAAATCAAAGGTTAGGAGGTATTGTCCTACCTTTTCTCGGCGGAATGATCGGCATTCTCACTTTCTTTTTTGAGCCGATTATTCGACTGAATTATCCCAATGGCAGCGAAGCCGTTCTTTTTTTCAGTAATCTTTTTGTAGCTTCCGTACTAATGGCGCTAGCGCTAGTCAATCGAAGTATTAGTCTGTTTCGGAAACCAAAGCATATCGGGAAACTTCAGATTTCATCTGTCTTAAAAAAAAGCGGATGTTGGTTTTTTAGTTTAGGCATCGTGTTTTTAAGCCCCCTCTTACTGCTGGTAACGTACAGTGTGAGCATTTGGCTAAATGGCTCTGATACAGGAGATAAGCTCGAAATTTATGGCGAATCAGAGTGGAGTTTACTTTTGATTGTAAGCGTTTTGTATACGATTATTGTCGGAATTTTCTCCCGAAAACGGGAAGACCAGAATAAAGACACTGGATACCGTAAACGTCATTTATATTCCACCGCAATCCTATCTCTAAAGGCGGGGTTTTTTATTCTGCTGAGCTTATATGCTTTGCACCCACTGCTTGCGCTTACAAACCTCCCAAGTGAAAGTTATTGTCAATGGCAATCGTCTTCGACAAGTGTCAGCTATTTTCCGCGTCCTTTTTGTAGCGTTATTGATCCGCCTCTCGAGCGCCATAATCCTAAGGATAATATTTTTTTGTCGAATTATCGTCCACAACTTCTCAATGCTAAACATGAATTAGCTTATATCGCTTTAATTGTCGTCATCACCGCATTCATATTCTGGATTGAATATGAATGGGTAATCCGCCCAGGGCAAAAATGGGGACGAGATAAGTCAATGAATGTAAGCCAGCGGCCTGGCTATTATGATGACTTCGATCCTGGAGAGCATGAGTTTGTAAAGATAACATCTACAGGTGAGCAGGCGAGAAAAGATGCTCGTAATGAAGTGCAAAGATATATGCTTCATCAAGCAAACATTCGGGAACGCCATCGGGATTTAGATGCATTAACGTTTCTTGGTTATTTTAAGCACTTGCATCTGACTACGCTAGTTAGCACAATTAACTTAGGTTTTGAGGAGCTTGATCACCGCAGCGTCATTCACGCAATGTTGCTCGATATTCGTGGTCAGTATTACGAGAAGTTTGTGTCGCTGCGGAGTCCGCGGGTTTTGGTGCGGTATTGCTTCGGATTATTATTGGCGATGATGTTGGTTAATTATTTGTCCGCCCATTTTTTTAAACCAGAACAACAAGCCAGTACTAAAGCGAATACGGTTCTGGATAGTTCAAAGCAATCAGAAACCGCAGGAGAAAAAATAGACGATCAGAAGCGTATTCTTCTCGAAACAAAATTCTGTTACAAAACTTATAAACAGGGTCGTTCTAGTGATTCAAATGGAGGAAGACAAGTAAATTCAGATGAAATTTACGACAACTTACCCAAAGTGCCCAGATTGCTTTGTGAGCTAGGAGGCGTTTATGCAGAAAAAATCCTACCGTTTATCTATTTCGAATTGATTCCCATTCATTTGGAAAAAAACGATGTGCCTAATGCAGAAGTCCTAGATGTATTGTTCGATACGAGACCCTCTTATTTAGACGCTTGCTATAATTCTGGAGAGGGTTGCGCTAAAAAAGGGAAATGCACTTTTATGTCTATCATTTCTTACTGTTTGTCTTGGTTTTTTATTTGTTTAGACGGATAAATCGAGCTTTTGAGTTAATTCCCTTTGCTGCGAATCTCGAAAAAATTGATGAGTTACTCCATGCCTTAACCTCAACTACCAAGACGACAAGTAGACGAGATTTAAAAATGGACTTCCGTTTTTCCTCCGGTTCTTCGGGGGATGAGAAAAGCTTAGAACGGGAAAAACTCGATCCGCGCTTAGTAGAGTTGCAATTTATGAATGTGCTGGAAAAAATTTGCCATTCCAGCCCCTATTATTTTAAGCCCTTACAATCACAGATAAGTTCGCCAACTATCGAAATCACCTTTGTTTTTGACGAACTTGATAAGTTGGCAAACGACATCAACACGCAACAACAAAAAGGCGATCCCGACAATAATGACAGTGAGGTGCACCGGCTCAACCTGATGAAGGGTTTGTTGTCAAATATGAAGCGAATTATTACCTCCTCAGAAGCGCGCTATATTTTCCTGGGCGGCAGGCTATTACATGACGACTGGCTAGCGGATAGTGCGCGGCGCCAACCCTTGCTGACCAGTATTTTTTCAGATGAAATCTATCTTCCGTCTTTACTTACAGATGCCGGTATCGACTGGTATATCCCTAATGCCAAAGATGCCAAACAAAAAACATCTCCCGGAATCCATCCTTTAGACGCACGCATAGAGGAATTCTTTGTCTGGCAATATTATTTAGCGCGTATCCGTTTTGAACACTGGATTAAGCGGGTTTGGATGCCGATTATTGGTTTGCCGGAATGGGATGATCGATCGCGTGGGTTTATTCAAGTTTCATATCGTAATCTCAAAAGTAAGATGTTAGATGCTGCTGAGGGAAACTCTGGTGTGAAAAAGAAAGAAAATTGGGAGAACGCAAAGACACCGATACATACCCTAACGATTCGCAATACCGATAACGGCCACTATTTAAATGAAGACAATATCAACTCAACTTTCCAGAAAGGCCGACTCGAAGCGTTTATCCAGTTTTTAGCTTACCGTAGCGCGGGCAACCCCAAGTATTTAAATGAATTGCTCGCCAGCTTTGTGATGAGTGCCGACCGCGCTATCGAAAATAAAGTCGCACGGGATGAGGGCTTTAATTGCCAGGACGTGCTTTACTTGCCCGACCATAAAGTTATGCGTATCCAGTTAATTGCGCGGATTTATCGGCAGTTATGCAAAGGCTTTGAAGAAAAAATTAGGGGTCGGGATGACAAAACTATCGTGTCATTAATTTATTTGTCCGATTTTTTATTTAAGTTCCATGCTCGGGCATTTTCTTGGGACAGTTTGGAATTAATTGACGAGCTGGTACATATGCACCGTGGGCATGACTTACGGACACTGTTACATGAGTTGGTGGAGCATTATACCGATCGCTATTTACACCGTATCATAAATGGTATGTACACGTACCGATTCCGCAGTTATTTCGCCAATGAAGTTGAGTATTTGTCCCGCCATTCCGAAGAGGAAATGGCCGCGTTCAACTTCACCCTGGACGAAGCACAAACCTTACGCAGCCATCTCGAAGGCCAATTGGATTCAGGTGACAATCGTAACAAAACCGATATTTTGAGTATGTTGGGAGAATTGCACGAGTTTTACCAAGAGTATGAAACGGCACGGCAATATTACCGGCGTTGCATCAATGTCCGGCTTCCCATGATAAAAGAGCATGTGGGTGAACGCGTGGGCAAGGGTGATGATGAAATGTCGGCAATACAAGCCATTTACACCAATAAACCTGCCGGACGCGAAGCGTTGTTGGCATTGCAGCAATGGGGGCCTATTACACTCCGGTGGTTTCTGCAAATCGTAATGACTTACGAACGGCAGCACAATTACAAAGATGCGCTAATACGGTACGAACGTTACATCACCTTTGCTGAGAGCATGATCCACGCATTTGCTTTAGAGAACCATGTGGGTTCCGACTCTGAGTCATCTAGGGATTCCGCAAGCCAAAAAGATCACGCCTTTGTTTTAGAGTATCTCGGACTTCTGTTCGAACCCTTGTTTGCCTACGCTTGGTTATTGGAAAAAGATTCATATACCAGCGGAAACTCGCACTTCGTGCTTGATGAAGGGATAAAAAACTACGGAAAAATCTTGAAAAAAGTTAAACCTGAGTTTCTGGGGTATATTCGAGCGCAGTGGTATAAAAAGATTGGGGCATTGTGTTTTTATAAGGGGCTAGCTATAACTCATGAAGAAACTAAAGAGAATGAGGATAAGTTACTCATTGAAAAGACTTATGTTGCTCGTGCTAGAGACTATTATTCAAAAAGCGCAACACAACTTTCCCTCTATTTCAGGAAAGGTGTAAAGACCAAGTTTAGTGATGTCAATGTAGCCGAAAATTCACAAGAAGCATTCCTTATAAACCAATACCCTACGGATTACAGTTTTAGCGTGGCTGAGTGCCTTGGTGATCTTTCGGAAAGCATTCTTGCAGAAATTGACCCTATAAAGTTATTTAAACTACCCACCACCACCTCCAAGAAGAAGGGTAAGAATTTTGATCGCAAGGTGATTGAACTCTTACATGAAATAGATGAGTATTTTTTTGATTCAACCAGAAAAGTAGAAAATATTTGTGTTTTGGATTGGATGACCCGAACCCTCGTTGACATCGAGTTACCATGTAAATTTGATTATTTGAAGGATGATCAGCAAAAACTCAACTTAGCTCTCGATCTCGCATTCGCCAGTTCTTTCTATCTGTTACGCGCTGGATATTTGGAGTCCGCAGCACGCGAAGCAATGCACACTGCCGAAATAGTTGCACAGTATTTAAACTGGTATTGGTACGATTTCGTCACTACAGATCCAGAAAAACAGCCAAAAGATCATTTTCAAGTTCTTTCCTTCATTGAAGTGGTCATGGAAAAAATAATTTGGTATGAAGAGTATATTTTCAATTTGTTTCGTGCGCTACGTTCCAGTAATCCCACCTCTAATGCAACGGCAGATGATAAGCCTTACTTAATAGGCGATACAATTCCAAGTTCTGCGTTAACATCCCTATGCTCTATTGGATTATCTTTGAGCTTATTTCAATGCAAGGAATGTTTGAAAGAAAATATAAAAATACGATGGGTTCTTGAGGATTTAGCAAAAATTTTACTAAAGTGGACTGGTGATAACGGCAAAGTATTTTGGCATGTAAAGCATGATCATTTTTGGAAGTTTAATGGAGAATTATATGGCACTAAAGCATCACAACATAATTGGTATGAGTTTTTTGAAAAAAAATTAATTTACTCTTTGCAGCGCCACCGTTACCCCGTTTTAAATCAACTAAACGCGCTTAAAGTGCTGACGGATGCTTGTTTGGTTCGCGGTTATTTATTGAAAGACAAGGCTGCTGTAGAAAATACCCACGCCTGGTTACAAGAGCTTTACCACATTAACGAAAAATACGACCACCCGCTGCACTTTACGCCTATGCAATCTGGGCTTAGCTTATACCTTTATGAATTTACTAGGAATTTAAAGGGCGAAGACAAAAAATCTTTGGTTAATAACTTGTCTGAGATTGAAGACTTTAATTTAACTGCCGAATATCGGCGCTTACTTGTACAAAGTCAGGAGATGTGCCACATGGGCAGAGGTTATTATGAAGCGATTGATAAAATGTACTATCTTTATGACGATTTCAACGACAACCAAATTCACCGCAATCATGCCATGCAAATGGCGGGCTCTAAATTGACAAGAATCGCCTTGAAGAAGGCAAACTAGAAGAATGAAGCTGCACAATAATCGAACTCTATTTTGGTGAAAAATAAAATGCCTGATTTATCATAAGCTAAGATTTACATACGTCACTGAGCGTACCAAGTGGTACTACTTAGATAAGTGAATTTATCCAAAAATGCGCTCATTTCTGGACAATATCCGTGAACTTAGGCACAATTAGCCGCTAAAATTCATCTTAACCCAACAACCGTGTGGTCAATGGCGACAATCACCGTATTAAACGGCCCCAACCTCAATTTATTAGGTCTGCGCGAGCCTGCTCTTTATGGCAATAAAACATTAACCGACATCAGGCAAAGCCTGGGCCAAATGGCAGCAGAATTAAATCATCAGCTACACTTCCATCAAAATAACGCCGAACATGAAATCGTAGGCCTAATACATCAAGCCTACCACGCCCAAGTTGATTTCATTATCATCAATCCGGCGGCATTTACCCACACCAGTATTGCCATACGCGATGCCTTATTGGCAACCCGAATACCTTTTATTGAAGTTCACCTGTCAAACGTACATGCCCGCGAACCGTTCAGGCACCACTCTTATCTTTCGGATATAGCAGTTGGCGTTATTTGCGGACTGGGTGCAATCGGATATGAGCTGGCGTTACAGGCAGCTCATCAAAATATCAAGCAAGAGAAAAACCATGGACATTAGAAAAATAAAAAAATTGATCGAACTTTTAGAGGAATCTGGCATAGCCGAGTTGGAAATTAAGGAAGGTGAAGAAGCTATTCGTATCAGCCGTTATTCCGCCGCACCGGCATCAGTTGCTTATGCACCTGCCCACTTACCAACGCAAGCAAGTCAAATTGCAGCTTTGTCAATAGCACCCGTAGCAGAAGAAACAATTTCGGGACATATCGTTAAATCACCGATGGTCGGGACGTTTTATCGTTCTGCCTCCCCTGGGACAAAGCACTTTGTTGAAGTCGGCCATTCGGTCAAGCAGGGCGATACCTTGTGCATTATCGAAGCCATGAAGATTCTTAACCAGATCGAAGCGGACAAGAGCGGCACGGTCACCAAGATTTTGGTGGAAAATGCTGAGCCTGTCGAATATGGTCAACCCTTATTCATCATTGAATAACATCTGGACGGGAAATCATGTTCGATAAGATAGTTATCGCCAATCGTGGCGAAATAGCCCTACGCATTTTGCGTGCCTGTAGGGAATTGGGAATTAAAGTTGTTGCCGTTCACTCCGAAGCTGACCGGGATTTAAAGCACGTTCGCTTGGCGGATGAATCCGTTTGCATAGGCCCTGCGGCATCCATCGACAGTTACCTGAACATTCCCGCTATTATCAGTGCAGCGGAAGTAACGGACGCGGAAGCCATTCATCCAGGTTATGGATTTTTATCGGAAAATGCCGATTTTTCCGAAAAGGTAAAACAAAGTGGCTTCGTGTTTATCGGCCCCAATGCCGATACGATACGGTTGATGGGCGACAAAATTTCTGCCAAAAATGCCATGTTGGCAGCAGGCATTCCTTGTGTGCCGGGCAATAACGATCCGCTCGGTGATAACGCCAAGAAAAACCTTAAGCTGGCACATGAAATCGGTTATCCGGTCATCATCAAAGCAGCGGGTGGCGGTGGTGGTCGAGGAATGCGTACGGTTCACACCGAAGCTGCGCTAATAAATGCCATCGCCATGACCAAGGCGGAAGCGGGAACCGCGTTTAACAATAGCACAGTGTACATGGAAAAATTTCTGGAAGATCCACGCCACATCGAATTCCAAGTGATGGCGGATTCACACGGTAATGCGATTCATCTGGGCGAGCGCGATTGTTCCATGCAGCGCCGCCACCAAAAAGTGGTGGAAGAAGCTCCCGCGCCAGGCATTACTGAAGAACAACGCAAGCTTATTGGTGAACGTTGCGCCAAGGCATGTGTTGATATTGGTTATCTGGGCGCGGGAACTTTTGAGTTCTTATATGAAAAAGGTCAGTTCTTCTTTATTGAGATGAATACCCGCGTGCAAGTAGAACATCCGGTTACCGAAATGATTACCGGTTTTGATATTGTTAAAGAACAGTTCCGCATTGCCGCTGGTTTGCCATTATCAATTACCCAAGATCAAGTCCGACTTACTGGACATGCCATCGAGTGCCGTTTGAATGCGGAAGACCCACGGACTTTCATGCCTTGCCCTGGCACTATAGATCAATTCCACATGCCCGGCGGCCCTGGTATACGCTGTGAAACGCATATTTACAATGGCTACAAAGTGCCGCCGTATTATGATTCCATGATAGGTAAGTTGATAGCGCATGGTGAAGATCGCAAAAGTGCCATTGCACGGATGAACACTGCACTCAGTGAAATTATCATCGACGGCATTAAAACCAACATCCCGCTGCAACAGGATATTATGAATGACAGCGCCTTTGCGGCAGGTGGGCAAAATATTCATTATTTGGAAAAGAAATTGGGTATAACCTGATTTTAATGCTTCGTAAAACCATAGAATACCGTCAAGACCCCTGTTTTTTTATTTTAGATAGCTTATGGCTTGGCATCAAATATCAGTCATCACCAACGAAGATACCGCACCCAAAGTCGCCGATTATTTCAGCGATCTTGGTGCGGTATCGGTCACTTACATGGATGCTGAGGACGAACCGGTTTACGAACCGGCAATTGGTGAAACTAAAATATGGACGAACACGCGGGTTATTGCGTTGTACGAATTAACTGCTGATCCAGCACAGATAAGAAGCCAAACGCTTAAGCATTTTCAACAAGATTCCCTGAAGTATTGGGAGTTTGAAGTGATCGAAGATCAAGCCTGGGAACGTGCCTGGATGGAGCATTATCGGCCGATGAAATTTGCCGATAAACTCTGGGTTTGTCCAACTGGGCAGGAACAGCAGGAAGACAATACAGTATGTTTGATTCTCGATCCAGGGCTGGCTTTTGGTACTGGAACGCATCCCACTACGGCGTTATGTTTGGAGTGGCTGGCGAGCCATGATCTAAAAGGCAAAACCGTGGTCGATTATGGTTGTGGCTCAGGTATATTAGCTATTGCCGCATTATTGTTGGGTGCAGAACGTGCTTACGCTGTGGATATAGACCCACAAGCGATAACAGCGACAGAAAGTAATGCTGCAAAAAACAATGTGCAGGACAAAATTGTGTGCTGTCTGCCGGAACAGTTTTCGCTTGCTGACACAAAGGCTGATGTAGTTTTAGCCAATATCCTGGCGAAACCGTTGATTGAAATGGTCGGATTGATAACAGATTTGGTGGTTTCAAAAGGTCAACTCGTCTTATCAGGTATTCTTGCTGAACAGGCAGATTCTGTCATTGACGCTTACCATTCTTTTTTGCCGCTAAATAAACCTGTGCAACAGGAGGATTGGGTAAGATTGACAGGCATCAAGCAATAATTCATATGTTTACCCAATGTCCTGATTGCCGAAAAACTTTTCCGATTACGAAAAAGCAGTTGCGTGGGAAAAAAGCACAGATATTTTGTAGCGATTGCAAAAAAAAGTTTAATGCCTTGACATTATTGGATGAAAAATCAACCGCATTAGTCACGGAAGCGAAAGCCGAATACATACCGAAAGCGGACTTTAATCAAACTCCCAGCCCGAAAAGAAAATCCCAAATCAAGCAGCATTCCATTACGGAAACCCTGAGCAAATTGCCCCCGCTGTTAGTTCGACAAAGTACTCCTGAAACTTTCGATCAAGCTCAGAAGAACCCCGTCGAAGGGAATATTCAGGGCATTAGCAGCATTGTTAGTAAAATCAGTTTCACTAACAGCAGCCCTACGATACCCGAGCCTACACCAGAGCGATTACCTTGGGAGGCTGAAAAAAAACCAGCTAACATCCAATGGTTTATGGGCGTTATTGTTGGATCAATATTTTTGCTTGGACAATTACTTTATTTCGAGAGCAGTAAGTTGAGTCAAAATGTTTCCTACCGTCCCGCTTTGGAAAAACTGTGTCGGTGGCTAGGCTGTCATTTAGCAGATTACCAAAATCTTGATGAATTTGCTGTGCTGCAAGGTTCTTTTGCCGCTAATAGCGATAACACCATTACGTTTAAAGCAGTCATTAATAATCAGGCATCTTTCAAGCAACGCTTACCCAATATTAAACTGACCTTGCTCGATTACAACGAACAAATATTTGCGCAACGGATCTTTGACCCGAAAGACCATATCTCCGGTGCGGGTAAACATTTGGCTATTGCCCCTGATGCAACAGTGGCAGTTAGCTTAACTATTGCTGCGCCGAAAACCCCCATCGGGGGCTATAACTTTGACCTTATCTATTAACCATGGCACATGACGAAATTTTTTTAAAGAAGCACGAAGATAAGCGTTTGCGCCAAGGTCACTTATGGGTTTTTAGTAACGAAATTGATACAAAACGTTCTCCACTGGAACAGTTTGCTGCTGGCGATTTAGTCCAGGTGAAGACGGATGAAGGTAAGGTGATGGGGACGGCTTACTTCAATCCACAAAGTTTGATTTGTGCCAGATTGTTATCGAGAAAAGGCAACCTCAAATGCGGGGTCAATTTTTTTAAGGAACGACTAACCAATGCGTTAGCATTACGTGAAAAGCTGTTCAGTAAGCCGTATTATCGGCTGGTTTATGGCGAAAGCGATGGCTTGCCGGGTTTGGTGATAGACCGGTTTGGCTCAGTGTTATCCGTGCAAATCACAACCGCAGGTATCGAACTCAGGAAGGATAGCTTAATTGCCGCGCTGATTGAATTATTTTCTCCTACGGCAATCGTCCTGAAAAACGACAACAGCCAACGGCAACTGGAAGGCTTGGACTTGGAATCCTTTGTTGCTCACGGCGAGCTTCCAGAGCCTTTGATAATCGAAGAAAACGGTGCGAAGTTCAAAATAGATATTTTGGGTGGACAAAAAACTGGCTGGTTTTATGACCACCGGGCCAGTCGGGCGTTATTGGCAACAATGGCAACAAACCAGCGCGTATTGGATTTGTTTTCTTACACGGGAGCATGGGGTATTCCTGCCGCTTTGGGCGGTGCTACGGAGGTCGTCTGTGTCGATGCCTCAGAAGGTGCATTGGCACTGGCGGCAGAAAATGCTGCACTCAATGCTGTTGAAAATAAAATGCAATTCGTCCGCAGTGATGTCTTTGATTTTCTCAAACAAGCGCGTCAAGATGGACAACTCTATGACATAATAGTGCTTGATCCACCGGCGTTGATTAAACGCAAAAAAGATTTCAAGCAAGGTTATGAAGCCTATCGACGCTTAAACCAGCTTGCGCTGCAAGTGTTAGCCAAAAATGGTGTTCTGATTTCTGCATCCTGCTCTTATCATTTGAGCGCTGAAAACCTCCATGAAATATTGCGTTCATCAGGGCGGCATATTGACCGCCATCTGACGTTTTTTGCTTGTGGAGGGCAGGGCGGCGATCACCCGATTGATCCTGCGATACCGGAAACGGCCTATTTGAAAACCTTTTTTTGCACCGTCTCAGCCAGCTTATAAATCCTTGAGGCATCTTTGTGACCACGTTAAAATACGCTAAAAACTGCGATCTTTGCCGCTTACCCGTGGAAATAAAAGGCTTTACCCTGAAGGGAGAAAGGGGGTTGCTGTCGTTTTGCTGTGCAGGTTGCCAAAGTATTTATCAGTTAATTTACATGAACCGACCATCATCCGACATCCATAAAACCAATATTAATAAAGAGGAAAATTAAGTCAATGAAAGCATGTGATAGCTGTTCTAACCGCGTTGAAATAGGCAAAAACCATAATCAGATGCCTGTGTGGCGTAGAACAATTGGCTTGTTTTTTGTGTATGCACCGATAGTTACATTGCCATTTATATTCGCCAGCGCGTATATGACTTATTTCCATTTGTGGATGGTCGGCGCTAAGAATGTCAAAAAATTTACGGATTACCTTCCTGCTAAGGAAAGCCATCGCTACAACATGAAAAACCAAATTACGATGGAACCCAGTTTCGGGTTTAGCCTTTCGCAATATAAGTTGTATTGGATACTGAATTGCACTTGGTATTGCCCCGTTAGCGTTGCCGTGTTTGAGTGGCATGCTTATTTGGTCAAACTGGTCGAAAACTGGTGGTGTCCGTTTGCCCATGAGAAAAAAGAAGGCTACAGCAATGCCAAGATCGACAAATCGTTTTGGCATATTTATCAAGAAGATGTTGTTAAGTTAGAATCAGAAGATCGGGATAACCCGATTTGGAATGAAGATACCGATAAAGAAGCTAAGTAATTTCTTATTAGCAAATCATGCAAATCGGGTCTTATCAATTACCGAATAAGCTGATATTAGCCCCAATGGCAGGTATCAGTGACCGCCCATTCAGGGGGATTTGCAAACACTTTGGTGCAGGCTTGGCGGTTTCCGAAATGGTGGCTTCCAATCCGGCATTACGGGACAATAAAAAGACGTTGCTGAAAGCAGACCATGACGGTGAAACAGGCTTGCGTTCCGTGCAGATTGTCGGCACTGATCCTAAGCATATGGCCGATGCTGCGATTTACAACGTCCAACGCGGCGCTCAAATCATTGACATCAATATGGGCTGCCCTGCCAAAAAAGTTTGCGCGGTGGCCGCAGGTTCGGCCTTACTACGCGATGCAGATTTAGTGAAAAAAATTCTCGATGCAGTGGTTAGTGCGGTAGATGTTCCGGTCACGTTGAAAATCCGCACGGGATGGGATACTGAAAGCCGTAATGCGGTAGCCATCGCCCAAATTGCACAAGCTTCCGGCATTGCCGCCTTGACCGTTCACGGACGAACCCGCGCCTGTAAGTTTGAAGGTCAGGCTGAGTACGAGACCATCAAGCAGGTCAAGCAAATGGTAAGTATTCCCGTTATTGCCAATGGCGATATAGATTCTGCCGAAAAAGCCCAATTTGTACTAAATGTAACCGGTGCTGACGCGCTTATGATCGGCCGAGCAGCGCAAGGTAATCCGTGGTTGTTCAAAGAAATTGAAAATTTTATTAATTCTGGAAAAGTTATTCAAAAACCCACGGTTACCGAAATTTATGCGATATTGACTGGGCATCTTGAAAAACTTTACAGTTTCTACGGCGATGTAACTGGTGTTAGAATAGCTCGGAAACATATCAGTTGGTATTTCAAACACCTGGATTTCATTGGTCAGGACATTAGAAGCAAGATCAACCAAGCCGCTCAACCGAACCAACAAATGGTGCTGATACAGTCAGCATTTACCCAATAATAATAACGATAGTGCTGCAAACTATGGATACATTCGTGGAAAGCAATGAACTTATCGATGCAAACGATGATTTAGTTTTGTGTACGCCTTTGTGTGTTCATGTCAAACAGACGGTTTCGCGTTATCTGGAGCAGTTAAATGGTCATGATGTAGTGGATTTGCACGCTATGGTGATGGGTGAGGTTGAAAAACCCCTCTTACAAGCGGCACTGGAACACTCTGGCTACAATCAAAGTAAAGCAGCGAAAGCATTAGGGTTAAGCCGCAGCACTTTACGCAAGAAAATGGATTTTTACGGCCTTTCCTAACTTATAAACATAAGTCCCTGGAAATTTTCCTCTGCTTTACCCAGCCTTTTCAAATCAACTTACATGAACAAAAAAATATCCCGCGCACTTGTCAGTGTTTCCGATAAGACAGGCATTGTTGATTTCTGCCGTGAACTCAGTTTATTAGGAGTGGAAATCTTATCGACAGGAGGCACCGCAAAAATTCTTGCCGAAAACAACATCCAGGTGACCGAAGTTGCCGACTACACGGGTTTTCCTGAAATGATGGATGGGCGGGTAAAAACATTACATCCCAAAATTCATGGTGGGATACTGGGTAGGCGTGGCATAGATGATGAGGTAATGACAGAAAACGCCATCCAGCCGATAGACTTGGTGGTGGTTAACTTGTATCCATTCGAACAGGCTATTGCTAAGCCTGTTTGTGATTTGGAGACAGCTATTGAGAATATCGATATTGGTGGACCTACTATGATACGCGCTGCTGCTAAGAATTATGCTGATGTAGGCGTTATCGTCCATCCTTCGGATTATGCCAAGACAATTATGGAATTGAAAACCCATTATGGACTTTCAATGCAAACCCGATTTGTGTTGGCTTTGAAATGTTTTCAGTACACCGCGCGTTATGATACCGCCATTGCTTCATATTTGAGCGAAATCAATGGGATGGAGTTCCCTGAAACGCTTAATTTACAGTTTTACCTTAGCTTAACCATGCGCTATGGTGAAAATCCGCATCAAAAAGCCGCCTTTTATAGTGAACTCGATCCAGCTTGGGGGACTATCGGTTCGGTCAGACAGCTTCAAGGGAAAGAGCTGTCCTATAATAATATTGCCGATGCTGATGCTGCCTTGGAGTGTGTTAAATCATTCGCTAACCAGCCAGCCTGTGTGATTGTTAAACATGCCAATCCTTGCGGTGTCGCAGAAGCTGATAACATTTTAGATGCTTATGACAGGGCTTATGCCACCGATCCTACTTCCGCTTTTGGTGGCATCATCGCTTTTAATCGAGAAGTGGACAAAGAAACTGCGGCTGAGATTATTCAGCGGCAGTTCGTTGAAGTTATTATTGCTCCCTCATTCAGCCATGCTGCGCAAACCGTTCTGGGAGAAAAATCAAACATCCGCGTTCTACAATGCGGTGCATTCGCTTACGGTAACACTACAGCGTTAGATCTGAAAAAAGTTAGCGGTGGGTTACTGGTGCAAGAGAAAGATTCTGGTGAGGTCAGCAGTCCTGATTTGAAGGTGGTTACTCTAAGAACGCCAACTGAACGGGAGCTAAGAGATATGTTATTTGCATGGAAAGTCGCCAAATTTGTCAAATCCAATGCTATCGTATATGCCAAAAATAGCCAAACTATTGGGGTAGGGGCAGGGCAGATGAGCCGGGTGTATTCCGCTAAAATAGCTGGCATCAAAGCCGCTGATGAAGGTCTGAACGTAGCGGGTTCCGTTATGGCTTCTGACGCATTTTTCCCGTTTAGGGATGGCATAGATGCAGCCGCCGAAGCAGGAATCACCGCAATTATTCAACCCGGCGGTTCTGTTCGTGATAAAGAAGTGATTGCTGCCGCCAACGAGCATAATATCGCTATGGTGTTTACCGGAATGCGACACTTTAGGCATTAATGGTGTGAGCATTGTAGGGGTAGAGGTTGGTCTTGCGCTTACGGTAGCGCGGAAACATCAAATATAACTGATTTTTATCATTAACTTCGAGCATGAAAATACTTATTGTTGGTAACGGTGGGCGCGAACACGCCTTAGCCTGGAAAGTTAAACAGTCCCCAAAAGTTGATAAAGTCTTTGTCGCACCAGGCAACGCTGGGACAGCGTTAGAAACAGGCGTTGAAAATATAGCCATTCCCGCAACGGATATTCTCGAACTGTTGGCATTTGCAAAGCAAGAACAGATCGACCTGACCATCGTCGGGCCTGAAGTTCCCTTGACAATGGGTATTGTTGACAGTTTTCAACAAGCCGGCCTGCCCTGTTTTGGCCCCACGGCCCAGGCCGCGCAACTGGAAGGTTCAAAGAGTTATTGTAAAGATTTTATGGTTAGGTACAACATCCCGACCGCCAAATACCAAAGTTTTACCGATCAGAACTTAGCAATCGCTTATATAAAAGCCCAAGGTGCACCCATCGTAGTCAAAGCTGATGGCTTAGCGGCAGGGAAGGGCGTGGTAGTGGCGCAAACCGAACAGGAAGCCATAAATGCGGTTGAAGATATGCTGTCAGGCAATGTTTTCGGTGTCGCCGGAAGCCGCGTGGTCATCGAAGAATTCCTGCAAGGCGAGGAAGCCAGTTTTATTGTGATAGCCGATGGTAAGTACGCTTTGGCTATGGCAACTTCGCAAGACCATAAGGCTCGCGATAATGGTGACCAGGGGCCAAATACTGGCGGCATGGGCGCTTATTCGCCAGCGCCCGTTGTAACGCCCGATATTCATCGACGTGTCATGCAGGAGGTCATAGCGCCGACCTTGGCGGGTATGGCGGAAGATGGCAATGCTTATATAGGTTTTCTGTATGCTGGGCTGATGATTTCGCCTGATGGCACAATTAAAGTGCTGGAATACAACTGCCGTTTTGGTGACCCTGAAACCCAGCCCATCATGATGCGGCTGAAAAGTGATTTGGTTGAACTCTGTGAGGCTGCTTTGGCTGGGAAGTTAGACAAAGCCAGCAGCGATTGGGACGACAGGGTTGCATTGGGAATCGTGATGGCAGCAGGCGGTTATCCTGATACCTATCAGCAAGGCGCGGTGATTTCGGGTTTACCTGACCATGAAGTGGACGATGCTAAGGTATTTCACGCTGGTACACAAATACAGGGTGATGCAATAGTAACCGCCGGAGGCCGCGTCTTGTGCGCTTGTGCGCTAGGCGATACGATCAAGGAAGCGCAGACTAAAGCTTATGAACTTGTTAAAGATATTCATTGGGATCATGCGTATTACCGGACGGATATTGGTTTTAAAGCAATCAAATAACATTGCTTATGTTGTCAAGATTTTCCGAAACGTCAAATTAATGCGCGGCGTTTTGAGTTTTTTGGTTTTCGGTATCGAATGCAGCCAGTGCGTTTGACAGGTTCCGCCCATGACGAGTAAGTCACCATGTTGCAAATGAATATTCAAAGTGTGTTTGCTTTTTTTATGGTGCAGTTTAAACAAGCGTTCATCGCCTAGGCTCAAGGATGCAATGGTTGGATTTAAACCCAATTCCTTTTCGTCATCGGCATGACAACCCATCGAATCTCTACCGTCCCGGTATAAATTAGCCAACACACTGTTAAAAACACAGTGGCACTGCTGTTCGATTTTCCCCTTAATATCCTGTAATTCGGATGACCACGGCGTTGGCTGATGATTAACGCCCGAATATTGATAATAGGTATTTGGATCACCGTACCAACACATCAAGCGCGGCACTTTAACCCACTTGCCAAAAATAAAAATATCCTCTTCCTGCCAGCACAGACTGGTTAACAGTTTTGTAAGTAATTTATCAGATTCGGGTTGGCTATAGAATTCCTTGATTAAAAAAAACTTTCCTCCATCAGCCAAGTTAAAACAGGCGATATGGTTGTCTAAATCGTCGCTTAATTCAGTTTGTAGCAGGTTAGCGTCCACTTAAAAATCGACTGATGCTTCGAGATAAAAGTTTCGTCCGGCTAAGGGCAAATTTACGGGTATTTCAGATCTTGCCGGTTCAAGGTTATTAGCGTCAAAAGCATTTCTGAGCGACGCAGCAAGATTAATATGCCCCCACAGTTTTTTTCCACGCAAGGTAAAATCAATCGTTTCATAATCTTTCAATGCTGGCCTAGAATCACCCACTTCACTTGTTCTGCCACCCACCCAATTCAGTTGGGATTGGATTTGCCACTGCGGCATAAATTGCCAGATGGCAGCAAAATAGACTTGATGTTCGGGAACGCCAGTTACCCGCGTTTTCGTTTGGTCGTTACGGGTATGTTGCCAAGCATAATTTCCTGCTAAATTCCATTGTTCGGACAGTTTCCAATTCCACTCCAGCTCAGTTCCGTAGCCATCTTGGCTGCCGGAGTTGTTATATTGTTTAGCCTGATTAATAGTAGATGTAGTGTCTATAAGGTCATGTATATGATAGTAATACAGGTTAAGGCCAGTTCTAAATGATGAGAAAGGACGGTAATCAAAGGCCCACTCAACCGTATTGATAGTTTCGGGATCTAATTTTGGGTTTCCTATGAGTACTGGGTTATTTTGGGTGGTATAATGTTCGGTAAAGCTGGGTGCCCTGAATGCCTTACCATACAGAAACTTAGTGGTTAATTGTTCATTTACATCCCAGGCTAAGGCTAATCTGGGGTTGATGGTGCCGCCGAAATCAGAGTAGTAGTCATAACGCACTCCAGCCGTTAAATGCCAATCGCCGACAATCTGCCACTCATCCTGCAACACTAAGGAGCCAATTGTCCGGTTGGAGTCTTTTAAAAAAGCATATTTAGTGTCTGATTTATCAACTAAAGTGCCATCCCTAAAATTTAGCAAGGCCTCTCCATAGCCGTAGTTGGATTGCTGGCTGGTGTCAATTTCCTCATATCTAAACCCAGCGCCGAGTCGAAACAGGTGCTTATCTAGGCCTTTATAAAGGGAAGTTAGTTCAATAGCTGGTATTCGCTGCACATGCTTTATGTCTTCAATGACCCCATTGGGGAATTTCGTCAAATATGCAGGAGATTGACCAGCTATATTCCCGTCCAAGGTTGTAGGTAATCTTGTATTGTCGGGAAATATATTGACTTTGCCATTGACATCGGAATGTAAGTAACTGAGATGTGCCATAAATTCCCAATCATCAAACCGGTCTTCAGTTGAAAACCGGACATCACCTAGATATTGTGAGGTATCAGCACTGCCTTTTGGATCTAATGCACCTGCACCGCCCGCTCTTGTGCCTATGTCAAAACCATTGAAAGCCCAAAAACTTATATCCCAATGTTTGCGTTGTAAGTTAAGGTGAGTATTCAAGGATTTAAACTGGGTGTTCATGACACCCGATGCCAAAGATGCGTTTGTACCAATCGCCTTATCAAAGACAGTTTGAGCGTCTTTTTGAAGAATCCTGCCGCTATCACCCGCTGACTGTTGGTATTGTATGCTAGTTGCTATATCCCAGCCTGCCCATTGACTTCCGTGCTGTCCCCAACCGCTTTGCGAATCCCAATTGCCCGCCCGCACACCCAATTGAGTGCCATCAATGTCGTTAGCTTGTTTAGTGATAATATTAATGACGCCAGCAAAAGCATCGGCACCATAGACGGCTGAACCCGGCCCCCGAATAACTTCGACACGCTGGATGGCGGCAATGGGTAAATCCAGGCTGGATGCCGTCGAGCCTTGAAAAGGCGTGGTAATGCGCGTCCCGTTCAGTAATATCAATAGCTGGGCGTTGGTCTTATTCGCAATGCCTCGCACACTGTAGTTATAGTCATTGGTTATTGGTTGTAAGCTTGCGTGGATTCCAGGGACTGTTTCTAAAATTTCATGCAACTCAGTTGCCCCCATCGTTTTAATTTGTTCCTCGGTTATCACATTGGTCGATCCGGCTGACCGAAAACTAGGTCTAGGTGTACCCGTGGCTATAGTGATGGGTATTGCGGCCAACTCGGCAGGGGACATGGAAAAAAAGTCTTCCATGTCTTTTGTGGTAGCACGGCTTGTTGTTGAACTGAATATGAGTATCATGGCTAAACAGTTACAAATGGTTACCCAGCTAATTTTCATTTTTTGATACCGCTAAATAAGGAAGTTATGGGTTTAAGGTCACATAAGGGGACTGGTCTACCAATACCATACCCTTGGGCGTAATCAATGCCAAGTGATTTAAGTAAGTTGAATATGGCTTCATTTTCAACAAATTCGGCAATCGTCTTTTTATTCATCACATGCCCGACTTCATTAATGGATTTCACCATGGCCAGATCGACTTCATCATGAAGGATGTCCTTGACGAAAAGGCCATCAATTTTAAGATAATCTACCGGCAGGTTTTTTAGATAGGCAAACGATGATAAACCACTGCCGAAGTCATCCAATGAGAACAAACAACCTTGTCCTTTTAATTGATTAATAAAATTGGTCGCATACGAGAAATTGGAAATGGCGGCTGTTTCTGTGATTTCAAAGCAGACTTTGTTGGTAGGAATAGCCCATCGGTCGAACTGTTCAGAAATAAATTCCAGCATGGTTTCGTCAGAAAGTGACAAACCCGACAGGTTAATAGAGCAGAGCGATAGTGTCTTTAGAAAATCGGGGTGGGTAGCCAACCATTCAAGCAGGGCGGCGATTATCCAACGATCCAGTTCGGACGCTAAATTGTAGCGTTCGGCAGCGGGTAAAAATGCACCGGGTGGAATAATATTACCTCGGTCATCACGATAACGGAGTAACACTTCAAAATGTAGGCCTTCGTTGGTATCATGGATTGGCACGATAGGTTGCCCATATAAGACAAAGCGATTTTTCTCTAAACCTTGACGAATTTTTTCCACCCATTGCATTTCGCCTCGACGCATAGCGAGCTCCTCGTCATCTGGGCGGAAGACATGAACGCGATTTCGACCTTTTTCTTTCGCCGCATAGCAGGCAGCATCTGCCTCTTTGAGTAGATCGACGGCGTTGCCGCTGACGGTGTTAATGGATGACACACCAATGCTGACACCAATGGTAAAGCTTCTGTCTTCCCAAGCAAAACTAAAATCCTTGATTAAGTCGCGTAGTTTCTCGCAGGCTTGAAAAGCTTGGCTGGATGAGCAGTTATACATCAATATCCCAAATTCATCACCGCCTAGCCGAGCAACAAAGTCATATTGTCGGATGTGTTTTCTGAGTAACTCACCCAGTTGCCTGAGCAGTTCGTCACCCGCCAAATGGCCGCAGGTGTCATTAATGATCTTAAACTGGTCAAGATCCAGATAACATAGTGCATGCTCGGTATTTTCATGGTGTGCTAAGACGATTGCCCGTTTCAAATAGCGGTCAAATTTGTTTCGGTTCGAAAGCCCAGTTAAAGCATCGTGGTCTGCTTGATAAACGATTTGTTCATTCAGTAAGCGTGTTTCCGTTATGTCTTCGTAAACGATTAACAAGCTACTTTCATTTCTGTCATTTGCGACCAATCGCGCAGTAGCCCTGACCCAGATAACACGTCCGTTATGACAGATGTTACGCAGCTCTTGGTTATGTACCATTAAAGGGTTAGTAAAGCAGCGTTCGATCAAATCTTGCATCAGTGGTGCATCATCTGAATGGATAAAATCGAAAATAGAACAATTTTGCAATTCATCTACGGTCAAATCTAGTTGTTTAGCACCGGTAAGATTGACTGAAAAAACAAGCCCATCTCGTGAAATATTGAAAACCGTGGTTGGATTGTCATCGTATAGTGTCAAATACCGATTTTTTGCCTCCGTTAAGGCTAGGCTCTGGGTCTCGACGGTTTCAATTAAGTTATTGAATGAATCAACCAGTACGCCCATCTCGTCATTGCCAAGCTTAATGGCTCTGAGCGAATAATCGCCAGTATCGCTGATTTTTTTGACAGTGTTTACGAGTCTTTTTATGGGTGTCGATATGAGTTTTAATAACGGCCGTGATAGCAAAAATGTTATTAAAGAGACGGCTACTAATACTAAAAACAGTGCCCCTATAAACTCGATTTTCCGCCAGTAGGCAAGAGATAAATCTGCACGGATATAAACGGTGCCGAGTGTTTCGTTGTCTATGTCAATGGCTTTAATAATAATCAACTGTTTGTTTTCAAATCGGGTTTTCTCGCCTTTGATAGAAGTTGGGCAGGTTTGGTTGGCGGTAGTTTTGTTCGCCAAGCCAACAAAGACAGTACGATGATCGCTATATAAGCAAGTAACTTGAACGGCAGGGATATTGTTAAAGACCGCCAGATTTTCTATAGCTAAATTCCTGTCATCAAACATCAACGCAGCGGAGCTGCGGTTACCGATGACTTCTGCCAATGCTGTGTAATTATCTTTGGTCGTGCGTTGAAATTCTGAAAGTTCCAGAAATATTAAAATGACACCTGCAAATAGCAGTGACACCACGCTAGAAAATAGCAGTATGAATAAGAGCTTCCGGTTGATTGATAAATCGCTCAGCTTTTTAATCATGGCTTTATTCCTTGAATAAGTTCAGCGATTTCTAATAATTTAGCGCTGATCTTCAAGCCAGTTTGTTTGACTGATTGCTGGTTAATTTGTAACTTGATTTTGCCATCTTTATTGACAAAACCGATCATCCCGCCTTCTACGGCAAAGGTTTCACTTTCTCCAACTACCAGTATTTCGCCTTTATTCGGATTAGCCTGGATTTTTTCGAAAACTGTTTTTTGGTTATTAGAGATAGAGAGGCTGACATAAAGTATATGACAATCCGCTTTCGGGTTTGAACTGGACAGGAAGTCGGCCTCATCGAGCCGGAATATTCTTATAGTTCGGGTAAATGCAGATTTTTTTTCAAGAGGGTCAATAAAGGTACCAAAAGGATCAGTGCCCAAAATACACAGATTGAAGGTAGTGCTATTAACTTTTGGCCAAGTGATGAATTTTGTGAAGTTATACAGGTAGCCAGCTTTTATCTTGTATTCAAGATCGTCATCGTCAGCGACAATGCTTTCTGAAAACAAAAGTGCCAGACATAGTAGTATTCTTGTTAAGAAAGTATCCTTCATTCTTTAATAGTGCTTGGTTAATCTCTCTAGGAAGGCTCTAAACATTCAAAAACCTCCTTCTCTCTTCGGAATCCCTACATGGATGTAGGTAGTAGGGCAATGCAGGAGCAATTGCCGAGAAGGTTGAATGAGGGTTTTAAAATCAGATGGTTACACCCCTCACCCTGGCCGGAGAGGAATTATTAGGTATTCCCATTAGTAAAAGCAATAGATTTTCGCTTGTTAAATGTATTTTGCTGTTTTATAGCAACACGGTGACACAGTAAAGGGAAATAATGTCAAAAGACAAATGTGGAATTACCGCATGTTGTGCGAATGCTAAAAGCAAGCAACTTCATTCCATAATGTGTTGTGCTAAATATAGACTATTATTCGGTCAATTACAGGTTTAGGAGTGCTATCTACAAACGCAGAGTGTGTCTGGGTTTAACTGGCTTAGGTATTGGTGTGTGCCAAGAAGAATCTTTTCAAAACTTTAATCATGTAATCATGATCGAAAACACCGGCACTTTCTCTAATGCTGTGCATTGCCCACATTGGGTTGCCGACATCAACGGAACGAATGCCTAATTTGGCGGAAGCGATTGGACCTATGGTGCTACCGCAAGGCAAGTCACCGCGATGTGAATAGCGTTGGTAAGGTACGCTGGCCTGATTGCACCAGTCAATAAACATGGCCTCTGAGATGCTTTCAGAGCTGTAGCGATGATTGGAATTCAGCTTGATGACTGGCCCCTTGTTTAGCATGACTTTATGGTCATGGTCGTAGGCTGAAGGGAAATTGGGGTGATAAGCATGAGCCATATCGGCGCTGACAAGGAAGCTTTTCGCCAGGACTCTAGGGAAATCTTGCAGCTCACAACATTCCAGGGCTATGCGTTGGAGAACGTCAGGTAGAAAACTGCCGTCAGCACCTTTATTGCTTTCGCTGCCAATCTCCTCGTGGTCGAAGAAAGCACAAACTAGCGTGTTTTCAGTGTTACTTAAGACCTCTTTATCCAGCAATGCTTGCAAGGCGGCATGACAGGATGCAAGATTATCTAACTGACTATTGCTGTAAAATTCTTCTTCCGCCCCCCAGAGGGTGCCTTTTTGGGTGTCGTACACCGCCAGATCCCAAGATAGGAGGTGTGCAGAGTCTATCCCTGATTGCTTTTCCAATAAGCTTAAAAAATAATCGGAAGGTAGTTGCTGCTCAGACAATTCCGACAATATTAGCGGTAATTCAGTGTGTTTATGAAGTTTTAAGCCGTCTTCATTGACAGTTCTGTTCATGTGGATTGCCAGATTAGGCAATCTCAATAGTGGGTTATCGAATTTGATTAGTTGGCTGTCGATCTGATCTTGGGCATTTTTGAAACAAATGCGCCCGGCAAGACTTAAATCCCGGTCGGTAAATGTTGCAAGAATGGGGCTACCGTAAATTTCCACACCAAGCCTCAGTAAGCCATCCTTGCCATTCGCAGGATTGGGTTTCACTCTTAAGCCTGGGGAATCGGTATGTGCGCCGACTAAACGAAATCCGGTTTCTAATAAAGGATTAGTTCCGAGTACGAACAGGATTATCGAGGAATCATCCCTCACTACATAATAGCGACCACCAGGCTGTAGCTGCCATCGAGTAGTCTCATCCAGCTTAATAAACTGATACGGCTTAAGCAAGGTTTCTGCGGTGTTGACTGCGTGCCAAGGGCTTGGGCTGGCATCTATAAAGTCGAGTAGGTTTTGGGTATGTTGTTTTGCTGCCATGTGTTTTTTCTATATTTTCGATAGATGATTTAGGTTTTAGGGCAATGGTATTAGGTCTGCAATCCATTATAACTGCGAGTAGAAAAATCAGTAGAGTGGCGTTTGGGATAATTTTGTGTAAGTAAGCTGTGAGTGTTTTTATTGTTGTACTTGATCACCTGAAGGAGAGAAAATTTTACAGGATAGCCGTTTGGTTGAAGAATTTGGTTGCAGGTCTAGTATCGGTAATGAATTTTTTTGCTAAATATCATCCATGTTAATAGCTGTATTCTTTTCCAAATGCTTGAATCTTGCTAAACAGCATTGCCCTGATGGGTTTCTGATTTCACAAGCACACTCGCCCGATTTGGTTCGTAGCATGACAAAGTGTTTGATGGTTTCTGCATTGTTGGTGCTTAGTGCTGCCAGATAATCGGCTGCATCAATATCGAAGCAATAACACAGCTTGTCGTTCTGGATGTCCTGATGCGTTGTTAAATGTTGTTTTGGGATAATGTTTCCGGCAATTGAAAAGTAAGCGGTAGCGCAGCTTTTGCTTGGGCAGAAATAATAGTTGTCTGAGATAACTTCCTGATTTTCTGGGAATTTTACTTGATGGTAAAGCGCAGGCATTTCGACATTTTTACAAGCCGTTCCGCATTGAGGGCAGGCCTGGGTGGTCGCTTTTGGGGGATTGCTCGCACAACAATCTGACATAAGCGTGTCCTCCTGTGGTTATTGTTTTGTTTGATGCACGGTTGCCGGATAACCCGCATCGGTGGTGGCTTTAATCAAAGCATCCACGCTGGTTTTTTGTGGATTAAAAGCAACCTTGGCTGTCTTGGTATCGTAATCGACATTTGCTTCTTCTAAACCCTCGACACCTTGTAAAGCTTTTTTAATGGTGAATTTACACATCGCACAAGTCATGTTTTGCAGCTCCAAGGTGACTGATTGACTACTGCTTTGCTTTTGCGATTGAACAGGAATGGTTGCCCCAGCGTGTGCTGTCTGTAGCAATAAAGAAGTTGTCAATAAGCTCAACATTAACAAGATAGTTTTAAGTTTCATCATGATCCTCCTAAGCCATAAAAATTGGGGCGTACCAAGGAAAGGCCAGCAGCAACAAGACTAGCGCAGAGCCTACCCAGAAAATCATGCGTTGCTTGTGAATATCTTCCGGCAATGCACAAACTTTACCTTCTTCGCAGCTTTCTGGTAACA
Source organism: Methyloglobulus sp. (assembly GCF_040079455.1). Lineage (GTDB taxonomy): Bacteria > Pseudomonadota > Gammaproteobacteria > Methylococcales > Methylomonadaceae > Methyloglobulus. The sequence continues at coordinate 33,286 of NZ_JBEBKJ010000026.1, forward strand.
AATAGAGTTTGCGATACCCTAAGCCGATAAAAACCAGAGTAAGTAATATAAAAAATGGGCGAACCGAATCCATTGAAGTTAAGGTACTCATCCATGCGCCGCCTATGCCCAACGATAATAGCAGCAAAGGCCCGACACAGCAGATTGATGCGCCAATGGCGGCTAGCGTAGTGCCGATTCCTAACCAGGGTAGCTTTTGGGATGAAGGTGTTTCGTGTTCTGCGGTCATAAGAATGTTCCTCAATAACAACTAATCGTCTTATCATCTGTATTCAGTAAGGGTGTTTTGAATGCAGTTAACGACGGGCATTAACAAAGCTTGGTTAGGATTTTAAACCCTGTGCTAAGGAACAGAGTCAAGCAAAATTTACATGATTTTTAAAGCGTTCAGAACTTGATAATCTTTTCATTTGAAAAATTATCAATTAGAGAACAGCGTCCTGTGGAAGCATCCGTCTTCTGACAACGTTTAACCAAGTTACCTAATACTTTACGCAGAGCTATTAAATCCTCTATTTGGGCATCTATTTGCTGACATTTTTGTTCGGCGATTTGTCGTACGTCAGAACAATGTGTGCCGTCAAACGATAACAATTCGGCAATTTCCTTCAAGGTAAAACCGGCTTGTTGGGCGCGTTTGATAAATCGAATTCTGTTTATAGCACCAGGTGGATAAAGCCGATAGCCGCTACTGGGTTTTTCAGGTTCATCCAATAAACCTATTTGTTGATAGTAGCGAATAGTTTCAATGGTTACTTCGGCCTGTTTAGCCAGCTTGCCGATTGTTAGTTGCATTTTATAACGATTGACCGCATCGGTTCGCTACCGATTGCGGCACTCCCGCCATCCCTGCCAGTCGGCCTGTTTTTGTCTCGAATCCATTCGCTCCAGGAACCGGCATATAGCTTTGATCCAGCCAGACCTGCCACTTCCATAGCCAGTAAATTATGGCAAGCAGTCACGCCCGAGCCGCACATGTGGATGACTTGCCGATGATTTTTATCGCTGATAAGCGTTTTGAATTGATTTCGTAAGAGTTCGGCGGATAAAAACAAGCCATTGCTATCCAGGTTTGAGTGGAAAGGGCGGTTTACCGCGCCAGGAATATGTCCTGCAACGGGGTCGATAGGTTCTTGTTCGCCGCGATAACGCTCTGGTGTCCTGGCATCAATCAGGCAAATTGCTTTTTGCGCCAAACCATTTTGCACTTCTAGTGCGGTTAATCCAGGGTTTTTGATAGGATAAGCCCTAAAAATACTGGGTTTTATGGTGGGTAAGGTGGTGGTAACGGGAAGGGCGAGTTTTTGCCAATGCTTATAACCACCATCCAATACCGCGATATTTTCATGGCCTAAACAGCGAAGCAACCACCATAAACGCCCGGCAAATGCGCCGCTGACATCATCATAAACAACCACTTGGCTGTGGTTATCGACTCCCCAAATCCCTAGTTTATTGACCAGAGTTATAAGGTTGGGCATCGGGTGGCGGCCAGTGAAGTCGGTGACTGCGGACGATAAATCCTTATCCAAATGGGCATACCGCGCGTTTGGGATGTGTCCGTGCCGATACGCTTTGAATCCAGCATCAGTATCTGCCAATGAAAACCGACAGTCGATGACAATCCAATTGGGATTATTCAGGTGTTGATGGAGTCTTTCTGCTGAAATTAAGGTCGTGTAGTTCATGTGTCTGTCGTGAGGATGATTTTGCCCATATGCAGGCTGCTTTCCATGAGTTCGTGTGCTAATGCAGCCTCGCTGAGGGCAAAGGTAGAATGGATGATAGGTTTGATGCGTTCAGAAGCGAACAAAGGCCAGACATTTTTAAGCAATTTGCTGGCGATGTCAGCTTTGAAGGTGTCATCCCTTACCCTTAGCGTGGAGCCTGTAATGGTGAGCCGCTTTTGCATCACAGTCCAGAGATTGATGTCGGATTTAGGCTGCTGTTGTACGGCAATTTGCACCAATCTGCCCTCAACAGCAAGGCATTGCAGGTTGCGAGGGAAATAATCGCCACCGATCATGTCAAGGATCAGGTTGACCCCTTTGTTGTCGGTAATTTTGGCAATTTCGCTGACAAAATCTTGGCTCTTATAGTTAATAGCGGCATCTGCACCTAGGTCTAAGCAAAATTGGCATTTAGCCAATGATCCTGCTGTTGCGAATACCTTAGCATCGAACGCTTTGGCGAGTTGTATGGTTGTCGTGCCTATGCCGCTGCTGCCACCGTGTACTAACAACGTTTCGCCTTGTTGTAAGTGTCCGCGATCAAATATGTTGCTCCACACGGTAAAAAAAGTTTCCGGTATGCCAGCGGCTTCGATAAACGATAAATTATCTGGGATCGGCAAACATAAGGTCGCAGAAGCTACGCAATAATCCGCATAACCGCCACCTGTGACCAAGGCACAAACATTGTCGCCGATTGCCAAATTGCCAGCATTATTACCCAAAGATACAACAATTCCCGTAATTTCAAGGCCGAGAATGTCAGATGCACCTTGTGGCGGCGGGTAAAGCCCTTTGCATTGCATGACATCGGGACGGTTCACGCCAGCAGCCATGACTTTAATCAGCACCTGACCTGTTTTCGGTACAGGAACTGCTCGTTCAATGGGCACTAATTTCCCCGATTGAACTTCGATAGCGCACATGATGTTAGATATCTGCATAACTTCGGTATGGAAAAAGCCGGGTTATGGGTATTATATACGCACTATTTTTATGAGGTTAAGGTAAGAGATGATTCGCGCGGGTATTGTTGGCGGCACTGGATATACGGGTGTTGAACTATTACGGATTTTGGCATTGCACCCAGAGGTTGAGGTGGCTGTCGTTACTTCACGCGCTGATGCAGGGTTAAGTGTAGATGCGCTTTATCCCAGCTTGCGTGGCGTAATCGACGTGGTTTTTTCCGCGCCTGATGTCGATGCACTGTCTAGCTGCGAGGTCGTGTTTTTTGCCACACCAAATGGTACTGCAATGCTTATGGCGAAAGTATTGTTAGAGCGGGGTGTTAAAGTCATTGACCTTTCAGCAGATTTTCGGCTTAAAGATGCGGCAGAATGGACTAAGTGGTACGGCATGGAACATGCCTGTCCTGAATTGCTCGAAGAAGCCGTCTACGGTTTACCTGAAGTTAATCGTGAGGCCATTAAGACTGCGCGATTGGTTGCTAACCCAGGTTGTTATCCGACTTCCGTCCAATTAGGCTTTCTACCTTTGCTTGAAAAAGGCTTGGTTGATGTGAATTATTTGATCGCCGATGTGAAATCAGGTGTCAGTGGGGCAGGGCGCAAGGCTGAATTAGCTATGTTAATGAGCGAAACGGGAGAAAGTTTTAAGGCTTACGCTGCGAGTGGCCATCGCCATTTACCAGAGATTAACCAAGGTTTGCGAAATGCATCGGGAAGTTCAATTAACTTGACCTTCGTGCCGCATTTAATCCCAATGATTCGCGGTATCCATGCAACTTTGTATGCCCAGGTAAGTCATAGTAAAGTCAGCTTGAATGATCTACATGTTTTGTATGAACAGCGTTATGCCAACGAACCATTTGTCGATGTGATGCCTTCGGGTTCGCATCCAGATACCCGGAATGTGCGGGGTTCTAATAAGTGCCAGATTTCTATCCACCAGCCTCAAGGTGGTCAAATGGTTGTGATCTTGTCGGTGATTGATAACCTAGTCAAAGGTGCGGCAGGGCAGGCTGTGCAAAATATGAATCTAATGTTTGGGTTTCCAGAAGACCAAGGCTTGAAAACGCTGGCTTTGTACCCATAATCCTTGACTAGGTAACTGAGTGTACTCATAATGAGTTTAATTAATATTTTTAGGTAACAAGATAATGGCGGAACCAATCATTTTTACAGACAGTGCGGCAACAAAGGTGAGCGAGTTGATCGCCGAAGAAGGCAATGATAACCTGAAATTACGGGTTTATGTATCCGGCGGCGGCTGTTCAGGATTTCAATACGGCTTCACATTTGACGAAGAAGTCAACGAAGATGATACCAGTGTTGAAAAAGGCGGTGTTACCGTGTTAATTGATTCTATGAGCATCCAGTACCTAACGGGTGCGGAAGTGGATTATAAGGAGGATTTGTCGGGGGCTCAGTTTGTGATACGTAATCCGACAGCAAAAACGACTTGCGGATGCGGGTCGTCATTTTCTGTCTAACCGTTTATTTTATCGAAAAAAAACCGGACAGTGTCCGGTTTTTTTATGCTTAATATAATTGCTTTGTTGGTTTCATGACGTTAGTCGTGGAAATTTTCGAGTGCAAACCTAGGTTTGCAATTCCACCCTAGTTTATCAATATACAGGATTTTTTTTCTATAAAAAATCTTTTTGATTTTAGTTTATAGTCTGATTGTTCCTTGCAAACAGCGAGTTAGCTTTTACTAAGTTTAGTTTAGCTAAAGGATCGGTAATCTGCGATTTAAAATCCGCCAGTGACGTACTTCTAACAGGCACTAAGTTAGATGCTTGTGCGGTCAAAGGATTTTGGTGAACGCCATCGATACGGAATTCGTAATGTAAGTGCGGCCCTGTCGCCAATCCAGTTTGGCCTACGTAGCCAATAACATCGCCTTGCCTAACTGGGCTGCCTTCAAATAAACCATTTTTATATCTCGATAGATGGGCATACACCGTCTCATAACGGTCGCCATGTTTAATGATGATAACCTGACCGTAGCCACCTTTATTACCAAGGAAAGCGATTGCACCGTTGCCTGTTGCTTTGACTGGCGTGCCCGTCCTGGCGGCGTAATCAACGCCTTTATGGGCGCGTATCCTGTTGAGCACGGGATGTCTGCGGCTAAGGTTGAAGCCTGAACTGATTCGGGCAAAGTCAACAGGTGTGCTAAGAAAGGCTTTCTGCAAAGCATGGCCTTCGGGAGTGTAGTAGTTTGCGTAGCCCTCCTTATCGATGTATCTTACGGCTCGATAAGATTTTCCACGATTAACAAATTCAGCTGCAACGATGTCATCAGCGCCGTTAAAACCGCCGCGTTCGTACACCACAGTAAAGTGATCGCCATTGTGCAGATTTGTGGCAAAATCAATGTCCCAAGCAAAAATCTGGGTTAATTGATCCATCAACGTTTCGGATAATCCCGCTTTTTTACCAGCTTCGGATAAGGAAGAAGAAATAGTCCCTTGGCCGCTAGCCAGTTGCATCATGTTGAATTTATGGGTGTATCGACCAAATCTACGGCCTAAGTTTACATTGCCAGATAAACCAAAGCGGCTTGATTCTAATCCGCTAAATTCTTCAGGTTTATCTGTAGATATTGTCGCAAAATGAGTTTTGTCATGATTAAAGCTGACAATTTTTTGTGCTTCCGAAGAATGTAATCGAGAGAAGATTTCAGAAGGCTTTTCACCTGGATTCACTTTGTGGATGGTGATCCGAGTGTGTGTAATTTTGCTAAAAACGTGTTTTTTTTGAGACTTGGCATCGCCGATTGTCGATGTAAAAACCAGTAACAAGCTAACTAAGCAAGCAATAAGAGGTCTGGTTTTTACTGCGGAATCTCTAAGTATTTGAATTTTAATCAAAATAAATATCCTGTTTTTTCCATAGGTTAATTTTAAGTGCTTTTCTAAAATTTACCAACAAATTAATGGTTTCAATGTAGGGAAAAATATTTTATTCGTAGCAAATATTCGTTAAACCTAATAATATCCAAAGATTACAAAATGTGACGGTTCTGGAGAAATTAAGTTGCAAGAAGAAGTATTGAATAACCTGTTAAGAGGTGTTGAGGAAATCCTGGTTAAGCACGAATTCGTAAAAAAATTGGAGGAAGGCAGGCCATTAAGAATAAAGGCAGGTTTTGACCCGACGGCTCCGGATTTGCATTTGGGGCATACTGTGTTGATAAATAAACTTAAGCAATTCCAGGATTATGGGCATGAAATTCTCTTTCTGATAGGTGATTTTACCGGCATGATCGGCGATCCGACCGGAAAAAACATTACGCGCAAACCTTTGGCACAAGAAGAGGTTCAGGAAAACGCCAAGTCTTACCAAGAGCAAGTTTTTAAGATACTTGATCCGGATAAAACGAAAATTGTATTCAATTCGACTTGGATGAATGCCATGTCGCCAGCAGATTTAATTCAATTGGCGGCAAAGCATACTGTAGCCAGAATGCTGGAACGGGACGATTTTAGTAAGCGCTACAAGGGCGGTCAGGCCATTGCCATTCATGAGTTTTTATATCCATTAATACAAGGCTACGATTCCGTGGCCATGAAAGCTGATGTTGAGCTAGGTGGAACCGACCAAAAATTCAACTTGCTGGTAGGTAGGCAATTGCAGGAAGTGTATGGGCAATCGCCTCAAATTGTTATCACCATGCCTATATTAGAAGGCTTGGATGGTGTTCAAAAAATGTCTAAATCTTTGAATAATTACATAGGCATAGCTGATGCGCCGGATGATATGTTTGGCAAAATCATGTCCATCTCAGATGATCTGATGTGGCGATATTTTGAATTGCTGAGCTTCGAAAAAATGTCGGTTATCAACGAATATAAGGAGAAATGCACTTTAGGCGTAGAAAATCCTAGAAATATCAAATACGAATTAGCCAAAGAGATTATTAGCCGGTTTCACGGTGGCGTATCTGCTGGTGAGCAGGCCATGCAGAATTTCATCGCCCAATTTCAACGTGGTGCTATCCCTGATGACATTAGTGAAATCACTTTAAAATTAGACGTTGAAAGTTATTGTATTACTAACTTGCTAAAAGATGCCGGATTGACCAGTAGCACATCCGAAGCGGTACGGATGATAAATCAAAGTGCGGTCAAGATAGACGGAGAAAAAATCACGGACTCTAAGCTGATGGTGGCTTGTGGTGCCAGCCATATATACCAGGTGGGCAAGAGGCGGTTTGCTCGGGTTACATTGGGCTGACGGTGTCGGCCCAAATTATTGTTGCCCTGTCGCGTGCTGGTGTTTGACAACCCCGAATAAACCTGTAGAATAGTCGGACTCAGCGTAACGGAAGTTATGCGCTCTTTAACAAGATGGCCAAAATAATGAGTGTGGGTACGC
>NZ_JBEBKJ010000027.1:0-40246 GCF_040079455.1 Methyloglobulus sp.
CGGCATCCTCGCTATCGCACTTCCTCCATCCCTGGAAGTGCGAAGGAGTTTTTTGAATTTTTAGAGATTCCCTAAATAAAGTCATCTTATCTGAAACAATGGATTTTTACGAAACCATCGGGGATATATCCTGGCGCAACACACGTCTCTCATTGTCACCAGCTATGTGGTAACTACCCATCTAAACCAAGCGCAAGGCTAACTGTATTAACTATCTGGGCATAACAATTATACCAATCCCAATAAGTTGTTATTTGAATCCCCTCATCCTAACCTTCTCCCACTGGAGAAGGTATAATATGTGAACTTATTGGGATTGGTATTACACAATTTTTTCCAAAGCGCAATCGTTCATCAACTTTATTGCAATCGATTATTCATGGTGGCTCAGCCATTAAGAACCACCATCCCAGGATGCCGTTGCCGGTTTCATTAGCGTTTTAGCTTCTTCCACAAACCCGATAGCCGCATAAAAATCCCCCGATTTCCCCGCTTTTTTAGCAGCCCTTAACTTGGGTCTAAAGCGGTCGATTGCCATCGAGTTGTTTCTTCTCATCGCTTCTGAAAGTTTTAGTGCAGAATCAACTGACTCAATAAACCCTTCTTTGTTGGTTTTTTTAGCCATTTCGACCATATCTTCGCAAAGGGATAGCACCAATGAGAAATCTTCATTTACTGGCGCCCCCGCAGCAAGCACATTACCCAACAGGAAAAGTGAAAGACAAAATACCAACCCTAACTTGATTAAATTCATTATTACTCCTCTATTTTATTACTCAGCAATATTAGTTATCGAGTTCAATGCCATCAAAGCTGTTGACTTGTGGATGATCAACATGAGCGTCCGGCTTTTGGTCACGGGTAAGCCAAATGGTTCGGTAACCCGCCGCTTTTGCTGCATCCAGTTCTTCTTTAATATCGGACAGGAATAGGACGTTATTTGCAGGATAGCCAATCTGTTCGGCGATTTTACGGTAAGAATCGGATTCCTTTTTGCCGCCTATGTTGGTATCGAAAAAGCCTGAAAATAGTGGCGTTAAGTCGCCTTCATCGGTATGCCCAAAAAGCAGTTTTTGCGCCAGCACTGAGCCGGAAGAATACACATACAAAGAAATACCATTCGCTTTCCAAGACTTAAGGTTATCTATGGCATCTTGGTATAAGTGACCATTGAAATCGCCTTGCTTATAACCCGCTTCCCAGATCAGGCCTTGCAAGGCTTTTAACGGCGTGATTTTCTTGTCTTGGTCTATCCACTCGATTAACTGTTTGATGGCGTTTTCAGTATTTAATGAAATATTCGCTTCTTGACAGGTATCGGTAATTAGTTGCTTGATAGAAGGCTCATCCTGATGTTGCCGGACATAATCAGGTAATTTTGCACGGGCGTAAGGAAACAGCACATCCTTGACGAAAGACAGTGAAGAAGTTGTGCCTTCAATGTCGGTGACGATGGCCTTAATCATTTATAACCCTCACCCTAGCCCTCTCCCAGAGGGAGAGGGGATTGAGGTTTCCTTAAGTTCTGCCACTATTTCATCGAATGTAGGGAATGATAGAGCAATCTCGCTGCCGGTAAATTTGGCTACCCAGCCTTCTGGCATGGTAAACAGGCGGATGACCTTGAAGCTGGGATAAGCGCCCATATCAAACCAGTGCGTGGTGTTGGCGGGAACGCTAATAAGATCACCTTTTTCACATAAGACGGCATAAACCTTACCTCCAACATGCAGATAAAACAATCCGCAGCCGTCGATAAAAAAACGCACCTCAAAATCATCGTGGATGTGTTCAGCCAGGAATTTTTGCCGGAATACGGCTTTGTCGGGATTATCCGGGCTTAGGTTAATTACGTCTACGGATTGAAAACCGTAAAGCTGTTTAAGTTTGTCGATGGATTCCTGATAAGCGGCAATGATGGTTGCCTGATCGTCATCAGAAGTCAGTTCACGGTTGGCAGTCCAGCGTTCAAACTTGACATAAATTCCTGCAAGTTCACGTTCTATATCGGAAAAATCGGTGTAACGCTTGCTTTGCTTTGGCTGATTACCCGAATAGCTATCGGGATAAATGGTTAACACGCTCATGGTTTTCTGACTCCGTGCAATCTCAGTTCACATTCAAATAAATAATCAAGCGCTTCCAAATGACGTAATGCTTCGGGTATGGATTCACCCCAAGTATACAAGCCATGTCCGGCGATAATATAACCATAACAGTCCGCCGTTAAGGTATCCAGGTAATCATCGACAACACGGGATAAACGCGGAATATTTTGGTCATTGGCAACAATCGGTAGGGTGATTCGGGTTTCATGTGTCGTAATTCCATGCAAGGCTTTTAATAACTCGTAGTCTTCCAGTACGATTTCATCTCCAAAAAGCCTTGAAACCAATATGGCATTAATGGAATGTGGGTGCAAAATGGCATGGACATCGGGGAAACGCATATATAGCGACGTATGCAAGCCCGTCTCCGCCGACGGCTTTTTACCGTCCAGTGAATTGGCATCAGCATCAATCAACATAATATCATCGACTTGCAAATTGCCTTTGTGCTTGCCCGATGTCGTAATCGCAATCGTGCCATCCGCCAAACGGGCAGAAAAATTCCCACTGGTTGCCTGTATCCAGCCCTTGCTGTCGATAAACCGCCCAGCATTGCATAATGCTGTTGCTGCGGTTTTAAAATCTTGGGAATAGAGATTCATTGAAATGCAAACTTAATTATATCGATGTAGACCACAGTGGGGGCATTTTCGCCCTAGTGTCCAATAAAGGTATTTGCTTAGGTAAAAACGCTTCGAACAACGAGGACAAGGAAAGGATGATACCCAATTAACCGCCCAAACTAAAACTAGCATCCATAAGATTGTTGTTATTATTGGAATTTCGGAAGTAGTGACAACAGAAAAAAGCCGATCAATGATAAATACTACAGGGATGAAACCCAAAAATAATCCGATAACCAACCATTCTCTTTGTTGTAAGGCCTTCCAGTTTTCAGTACAGCTATCTTCTGTAGACATAATTCCGATCAATTACTTATGTTGAGGTATGAAATCTTACCTTTTCTAATCATTAAAAACAAAATTTGGATTAAGCCGGGTTCTAAATTAGTTATATTGGAAATTTATCAATTCTTAACATTAAGAAATCAATATTAATTTTTTACCCATTATAATCAACGCTACTTGCCACTTCGGAATGTGCAAATGAAAAAACGCTACCTTGTTGCCGCTCTAATCCTCGTTGGATTGATTGTGGGTTATTTCTACAAAAAACAGCCAAAGCCGATAGAAGTTGAATTCTATACCGTCGAAAAAGGGGAAGTGAAAGCTACCGTGTCCAATACACGTGTAGGTACTGTTAAGGCGTGTCGACGAGCATTTCTTGCTCCGGCTACTGGCGGTAAAGTGGCGAAGATGCATGTGAAGGAGGGGGATCAGGTAAAGCAAAACCAGTTGTTGCTGGAAGTGTGGAATGATGACCTAAAAGACCAAGTCAAGCTGCAAGAAGCGCAAATCAAGGCAAATAAAGCTACGGCAGAACAGGCTTGCCAATTGGGCGCAAATGCGGATCGGGAAGCGTATCGCATTTCCAAGTTATTCAAGAATAATCATATCGTGTCTGAAGAAGCGGTAGATAGCAAAGTATCTACCGCCAAATCTAAGCAAGCGGGCTGCAATGCCGCACGGGAAAGTATTACCGTAAGCGAGAGAAGCCGTGAAGCGGCGCAAGCGGCGGTTGAGCGAACCTTACTTATTGCCCCTTTTGACGGCACTATTGCTGAGATTAATGCAGAACTTGGCGAATACGTGACCCCTTCGCCCCCAGGTATTCCAACCCTGCCAGCGATTGATCTGATGGATGTCAGTTGCTTGTATGTATCTGCACCGATTGATGAAGTCGATGCCCCGCAGATAAAGGCAGGCATGACTGCTTGCGTCTCGCTTGATGCCTTCGCGGAAAAACGCTGTTCCGGTACAGTGTCCAGAATTGCCCCGTATGTGTTGGAAAAAGAAAAGCAGGCACGTACAGTCGAGGTGGAAGTTAAACTGACCGATCCAAAAGACCTCAAAGAATTGTTGCCTGGTTACAGTGCCGATATTGAAGTCTTGCTGACCAGTAAACCACAAGCGATCCGAATTCCGGCGGAAGCCGTTATGGAAAATAACCGAGTTTTGCTTATAAATGAAGAAGGGAAATTGGAAGAGCGCACTTTCAAACCCGGCCTAAGCAACTGGAATACCGTGGAGGTACTAACCGGCTTGGCAGTCGGTGACAAAATCGTCAAATCAATTGGTCAAGATGGTGTGGTAGCGGGTGCTTATGTTAAGGAAAAATCGTGATCCAATTGGAGCATATCCACCGTACTTTTCAGGTCGGCGAGCAGTCGGTTCATGCTTTAAACGATATTAACCTTATCATTAAGAAAGGCGAATACGTATCCATTATGGGGCCGTCGGGTTCCGGCAAATCCACCTTATTAAATATTATCGCCCTGCTTGATCGGCCTACTTCGGGGCGGTATATATTGAACGACTTGGATGTGATTAAACGCAGTGATGATGAACTGGCGAAAATACGTCGGGAAAACATCGGTTTTGTGTTCCAGTTTTTTCATGTCATTCCCCGCCTGACTGCCGCCGAAAACGTAGAAATGCCCATGATATTGGCCGGCATAAACAGTAAAGAACGCAAACAAAGGGTAGAGGAGGCGCTGGCCGCCGTCAGTTTAGCGGATCGCACCCACCACAAGCCAAATCAATTATCCGGTGGACAACTGCAACGGGTCGCGATTGCCCGGGCAATGATTATGCGGCCTGAAGTCGTTTTGGCGGACGAACCTACCGGTAACCTCGATAGCAAATCTGGTTTGGAAATCATGGAACTACTAGAAAGCCTTAATAAGCAAGGTGTCACGCTGATTATGATTACCCATGACCAATCCTTGGGAAACCGTGCACCAAGGCGGATTCGGATTGTGGATGGGCGGATAGAATAGAAGGCATGAAATTTATTGTTTACTCGGAATGCAATGCTTGTAAAGGATCTAAATGAGCTGCTTTGATCGCAGGCATCACCCCTGAAACAATGCCTATCAGCAATGAAAGCGTAAACGCAGCAGCAATGTAACTCCAGGCCAATTCCGCTGGAAGCGCGGGTACAAGGTTACTGATTAATACGACTATACCAATACCTGTCAAAACACCAATAAACCCACCCACAGCACTTAACGTTAAAGCCTCAAATAAGAACAACTTAAATATTATTTTTCTTTCCGCGCCTATGGCTCGAAGTAAGCCAATTTCTGATACCCGTTCTGACACCGCGATGGTCATAATGGTAATGATCCCAACCGAGCCAACTAATAGTGATATTCCTCCTAGTGCCGCCACAGCCATCGTTAAAATACTCAGTATTGAATTCATGCTTTCCAGCATTTGATTCTGGGTAATCAAGTTAAAATCTTCCCTGCCGTGTCTTGCGATTAATAATTGTTTAATGCTTTGTTGCACGGTTGTTACAGAAACATTATTGCTGTAAAGCAAATTTATTTCCATCAGCCCTTCCCTGTCAAACATTTCTAGTGCCTTTGTTGCCGGAATGTATACGGTGTCATCCATATCAAAACCCAGCATTTGACCTTTTTTTTCCATTACGCCAATCACACGGTAGCGGTCAGTACCAATCCGTATACGTTGCCCCAACGGGCTTGTTTGGCCAAATAATTCGGTTGCTAGCTTGTCACCAAGTACTGCAAAAGCGCGCGGATTGGCATCTTCACCTGAAGGTAAAAATTGGCCTGATGCTGTGTGTATTTTCCAAACTTGGGGAACGGCATCACCTGCACCGATGACGTTGGTACGCCGCTGTTTGTTATCGGTTTCTACTCGCGCATTGCCTTGTACCACAGGCACGACAGCAACAATCCCAGCTAATTTCCTCAAGCTGGAGGCATCTGCCATGGACAAGGGACGTACCGTACTTATAGTGGCACCTGAAAGTCCCAAAGTGGTCTTTTTTCCTGGATGAACGCCAATTATATTCGTCCCAAACTGGGTAAATTCGGCGATTACGAAGCTGTGCAGGCCACGGCCTAATGATGTCAAAATAATTACTGCGGCGATACCTATTATCAACCCTAATGATGTAAGTGCAGATCTCAATTTATAGGCGGTAATCGTTCGGAAGGACAGGAGCAGTATGTCAAGGAAATGCATATTTATCGTTTAGCCAACGCAGTAATAGGGTCAAGTCTTGCCGCTTTACGGGCTGGCAGCACCCCAAAAACCAAGCCAGTTAAAATGGAAACGCCCAAAGCTGACAGCAATCCCCAATCCGGAAGCTCAACTGGAAATCTCGGATAAACAGCCTGTATTACTGATATAACCAATTGGCCAAGAATCAATCCGACCAACGCACCTGCCAATGATAACAACATTGCTTCTGCCAAAAAAAGCCACTGTACCTGACCTTGGGATGCGCCCAATGCCTTTAGTAAACCAATTTCAGCAGTCCGTTGCGTAACACTGACTAGCATGACATTCATGACCAGCACACCCGCCACAATCAGGCTAATACCAGCAATACAGGCCACTGCAATGGTTAGTGCTGTCAGGATTTTATTGAACGCGCTTACCACGCTATCTTGCGTGATAATAGTGATATCTTCTTCGCCCTCATGACGAAGTTTGATAATTTTTTTGACTTCATCCACTGCTTTTAGCATTGCATCTCGGGACTTGGTTTCGATCAAAATGCGGAACAAAGATTGAGTGTCGAATAAAGCTTGGGCGGAAGCGACGGGGATAATGACCATTTCGTCAAAATCAACCCCGACGGATTGACCTTCTGAAGCCAGAACGCCGATAACCCGGAAGCGCCTGTCATTAATACGCAACCACTGACCCAGTGCTGGAGCATTGGCAAATAATTGCTCACGAATCGTTTGCCCGATTACACAAATAGATAAGGCTTCATCGGTCTCAGTTTTTGGTAAAAAGCTGCCTTGTGCCATAGATAGATGCCGCACCCGCAGCAACGCATGAGTTGAACCAAACACATTGGTTTCCCGCTCAAGACCGAAAGCTGTAACGGGTGCAGAACCAATCGTCAGCGGAGCAATCGCAGAAATATATGGGCTACGCGATAAAGATGCTGCATCATCTAAAGTCAAATCTCTGGGTGTTTCACCAAATAGTGGCGGGGCACCGCCTGTCGTTTCCGTTCGCCCAGGTAAAACGATGACAAGATGAGTGCCCAAGGCTTCAAATTCATTAACAATATAACTGCGGGCGCTTTCACTTAAAGCAATCAACACAGTGACTGAAGTCACGCCTATGCTCATCGCCAAGACAATTAACAGCGTCCGCAATAGCTGCGACTTTATCGAATTGAACGCGTGGTGTAAGGTATCCGCAGGGCGCATATCAACATCCTGAATCTCTATCAAATGGTCTTTCTGACGCTGGGAATTATGTAAAGCCATCCAAGCGACGCTGATACATTATACGTCGCCTTAGTGCGTTAGGATAATGATATGGGTTGCCCATTCCCAGCAGTTAGAGTTTGGGTAGAGTGGTTGCCAAAAAGTCGAAGGCATTTTTTGAATTTTCAAAGATTCTTAAGGGCATCTCCAAAAATACCCTCTCCCTCTGGGAGAGGGTTAGGGTGAGGCTTGTAAATGCTTAATTTTAAATCCCTCATCCCAACCTTCTCCCGAAGGGAGAAAGAGTTTTTTGAGTTTGCCTTAAGAGATTCTTACGTGGTACAGTCCAACCGCTTATAAGCACATAAGCACATAAGCACATAAGCACATATTTCCAATTCGTTATAATTTTCTCAACTTTTAATAAACTACATTTAATAACTTCGGAGCTTCTGCAATGAAAAGAAAAAATGCTTTATTCAAAATTCTATTGAAGGGTGTCTTCATATCGATGATGCCGATAACTACAGCTTTAGCGGTTGTACCTCCCACCCCGACGACGTTAACCCCGCTACCCTTAAATCAACCTGTACCAGTTGTACCATTGCCCGCTGCAGTTTTTAAAACTCCAGCGACGATTAACGGTTGGATAGCTAATGAAGCCACGACGGGTAGAACAGCGATGAAAGCGCACGGCTGGGATCTGTTCATAAACCTTATGAAACCGCTATATAAATACAGTGATGGTAGTCGGTATGCCAGGCTTTTTGATACGTGGCATTCGCTTGACGAAGCAGTTCCTGACCCGACGCCGGATCCGTTAAATCCAGGGTCGAATGCAGCAATCAACTTTAGTACATCTCCGATCGTGCGTCCCTACGCATGTTTTGATGGTAAAAGGTCAGTCGATGTTAAATATAACGTTCCGGTTGCCCAATTTATCAGAAATACAACGATGAGCGTATCAGCGGGAGGCTTGGTAAATAATTACAATCCGCTAAAAAATAAAGTAACGTCCCTTACGCAACCATTGCCACCGCTTAATTTTGCAAATCCACAAGGGGTAATGTTAAAGCCATATTACACAGTTATAAAAGGGAACGGGGCGACAATAATTAATCGTTGGGATGAGGCGCAGTCCGCTGTCAATCCGCTTCCTAACCAAAACATAACGACACCAGTCAACGTCAATTTTGCACCTGGCATAACGGTTGCTGCGCAACGAAATTGGACAAAAAGAGCAATAGTGTTCCCACCTGGTGTTAACCCTGCTACCTTTACTGGGACATACTATGGGAGGTTCGGTAATGCATTAGTCCCACAGCCAACCCCAGCTAGTCTTGTGGGAGTTCCCGTTTTTCAGGCTATAAAAGATTTTCACTATGTAAAGTTAAGCGCAGCTAATGCAACGGCTTTGGCAAATGGACTCCCAAAAGAGTTGAAGGCGCCAATGGTTACGAATATTGCAGCGGGAGATGTTGCCCTGCTTACCGGTTTGCACATTGCGACGCGTGAAATTGATACTTGGACATGGCATACATTTTGGTGGGAACCTCAGGTCAGTGGTGGCTTGCGCGAAAGTGACGCTTTGAATGGGGTGCCTGCGGATTTAAGTGCCGTTACACCCGGTTCTAACCCGGCCTATTTCCCTCTTAAGCATTTTAGGGCGGGTGCCGGTTATAAGTACACTGCCTCTGCAGCACCTAATATGCCGATTATTAACTCGAACCCCTATCTTGAAGGTCATTTTGGCAACCACTACGAATTGACGGACCCTACTGTGTTTGGTGCTTCAACTATTACAGGTGTTGATGTATTTATAGCGCGAACGCCTGCCCTGGATCCTCCTTATATCGATTGGAACGGCGGTGGAGTGACTTATGTACATGAGGGTACTGGCTTGAAAACTAACTGTATCACTTGTCATTTACCTGCTGCTTATCCGGCAGATTCGTTGGGTCAACTTCCAAGTGCTGTTGGAAAATACCCAGATTATGGCAGTTTGAGCGGCACTGAACGCTTGTTTTACGGGCGCGTTCGAACTCACTTTTTGTGGGGGCTTGCCAATAAAGCGACAGGATACACACCCTATCCCTAAAGCTTTAATTGTTTTAGCGTTCCCACGCTCCGGCGTGGGAATACACAGCCCCAGACGCTTTAGCGTCCCGTCTTACCATAAATCGATCTCCAGCAACCCTGTTTTGCCCAGCATAATGACTGCACGCAGACGAAACTTTTTGACTCACGCAAACGATATAAAAGTTTCCGGCTCGGTAGGTGGGTTAGGCTTTTATGTCAAATCTAAATCGGGATCGTTACAATAATGTACGAGAATTAATCGCTGTCAGACAAGTTTGCTTTTTGGGATTTACCCAAACCAAAAGATTCGGCTAACATAAGCATCACACCCAACG
The DNA here is from genome assembly GCF_040079455.1 of Methyloglobulus sp. Taxonomy (GTDB): domain Bacteria; phylum Pseudomonadota; class Gammaproteobacteria; order Methylococcales; family Methylomonadaceae; genus Methyloglobulus. The sequence continues at coordinate 9,849 of NZ_JBEBKJ010000027.1, forward strand.
TAATCGCTGAATCGGCTATATTAAATGCAGGCCAGTGCCAAGTGTTGTAGTACACATCGAGAAAGTCGATGACATAGCCGTAAGCCAAGCGGTCGATTAAATTGCCAATAGCACCACCCAATACTAAGGATAACGCCAACGCTAGCAAGGTTTCATGTTTTTGTAACTTCGCTAACCATACCGATAAAACGGCACTGATGAACAGCGCCAAGACCGCAAAAAACCACCTCTGCCAACCACCTGCTTCGCTCAAGAAGCTGAATGCCGCGCCCGTATTATGCACATAAGTCAGGTTAAAATAAGGTATGAGCGGGATGGATTCATAAAGCTGCATAGTGTTGTCAACGACCAACTTGCTCACTTGATCCAGGATTATTGCCAGCAATGACAGCCATAACCATTTCAACATACCTACCTCACGCATAGCAGCGCTGCTCGCCATTGCCGTCCACATTTTCAACGCACCTGCCGCATAATTCGGGATGTTGCTTATGTTCGCCCACATCATAATGTTGATGCCAGCAACGGACGCATTTAGGATGTTCTGAAACTTGCACCTTTAACTTAACGCCTTCGATCTCAGTCTGAATGGCATCAGCAGGGCTAAACTGCTCGGCTATGACCGACGCATTAGACGTGATAAATATGAAATGCAGCTCATTGCCTAATCGGTTTAAGACATCAAAAAATTCGCCATTGCAATACAGCTCGACCTCCGCATTTAGCGAAGCACCTATATCGCCTTTAGTTCGGCTCTTTTCTAACTCCTTACTGACTGCCGACCGCACCGCCATTACCTGTTGCCAAAACTCGCGGCTCATCGGTGAAGCGGCATCAAGTTCAACCAGCCCTTCATACCAAGTTTCCAAGAATACCGATTCACTGCGCTTTCCTGGCATATATGACCAGATTTCATCGGCGGTATAACTAATGATCGGTGCGAGCCAACGCGTTAAGGCTTCCAACACATGATACATGGCAGTTTGTGTCGAACGCCGTGCCAAACCGTTGGTTTTGGCGGTGTATTGCCGATCTTTAATAATATCCAGATAAAAGCCGCCCAGATCAATCACGCAAAAATGATGGATTTTCTGGAAAATTTGCTGAAATTGGTAGCTATCGTAAGCCGCGATGACCTCTTCCTGCAAGAGATAAGCCCTGTCCAACATCCAGCGATCCAGCGCCAATAAATCTTTGGTGGCAACAAGATCCTGAGTCGGGTCAAAATCATTCAAGTTAGACAATAAGAACCGCGCCGTATTACGCAAGCGCCGATACCCGTCGGAAGTCCGGCTAAGGATTTCATTAGATACCGACATTTCGCCGCGATAATCCGTGGAAGCCACCCATAAGCGCAACACGTCCGCACCCAAATCTTTCATGACCGATTGCGGCGCAACGACATTGCCTTTGGACTTGGACATTTTCTTGCCCTCAGCATCCACGGTAAAACCATGTGTCAATACCGCTTTGTACGGTGCAACGCCATTTTTGGCCACTGATGCCAACAAGGAGGATTGAAACCAACCCCGATGCTGGTCTGAGCCTTCCAGATACAAATCCGCAGGGAATACCAGTTGATCGTGTTTATCCAGCACACAGGCATGGGTCACACCCGAATCAAACCAGACATCTAAGGTATCCGTCATTTTCTGGTAACGGTCGGCTTCTGCACCCAACAATTCAGTGGCATCCATTTCAAACCAGGCATCTATACCTTTTTGTTCGATGAGTTTGGCGACTTGTTCGATTAACTCACCGGTACGGGGATGCAAGTCACCGGTTTCCTTATCGACAAAAAACGTAATGGGTACGCCCCAAGTACGTTGCCTGGAAATACACCAATCCGGGCGGCCTTCCAACATACTTTCAATCCGTGCCTGACCCCAATCAGGAATCCATTCGACGCGCTTGATTTCGCTCAGTGCTTGGTCACGCAAGCCGTTCTGTTCCATCGAGATAAACCATTGTGGTGTCGCCCTGAAGATAATCGGGGTTTTATGCCGCCAACAATGCGGATAGCTGTGCAGAATGGCATGGTTATGGAGCAGCGTTCCCTTTTCTGCCAACACCTCCAATACATGGGTGTTGGCACTGAACACATGTTCGCCGGCAAACAGCTCGGTGCTAGGCAAGAACACGCCATCACCGCCGACGGGGTTATCAACCGGCAGGTTGTACTTTAAGCCAACCACATAGTCATCCTGTCCGTGGCCTGGTGCCGTATGCACCGCGCCAGTACCCGCTTCCGTCGTCACATGATCGCCCAGAATAATCGGCACTTGTCTGTCATAAAAGGGATGTTGCAATTGGTGATGTTCCAATGCCGCGCCTTTGCAATAGGCAATAACGCGGTAATCAGTGATTTCATATCGCGACATGGCATCTTTAAGCAAAGCTTCGGCTAATACCAAGCGTTCTTTGTGTCCGTCTTTTTCACACTGCACCACGGCATATTCAAGGTCGGCGTTCAGCGCGACGGCTTGGTTGGCTGGTAATGTCCATGGCGTGGTTGTCCAGATGACGACCGACAACTCGCCCTCGCCCTCATGTTCCGGCACATGGTGGCAAGCGGCCATAAAGCTGGCTTCATCAACAACCTGAAATCGTACATCAATTGCAGGAGAATGTTTGTCTTCATATTCCACCTCGGCTTCCGCTAAGGCAGAACCGCAGTCCGTACACCAATGCACGGGCTTTGCACCTTTGGCGATATGTCCCTTTTGGGCGATGCTGCCCAAAGTCCGCACTGTATTGGCCTCAAAGGCAAAATCCATGGTTAGATAAGGTTTATCCCAATCACCCAAAATACCCAGCCGAATGAAGGCTTCTTTTTGGACAGCGACCTGTTTACCGGCGTATTCCCGGCAGGCCTTGCGGAAGACATCCGGCGCAACCTTTGCGCCCGCTTTACCTATCTTCTTTTCCACCTGTAGCTCAATGGGCAATCCGTGGCAATCCCAACCCGGCACATAAGGCGCATCGAATCCGCTTAAGGTTTTGGATTTAATAATGATGTCTTTCAGGACTTTATTGACCGCATGACCAATATGGATTTCACCATTCGCGTAAGGAGGGCCATCGTGCAAAATGAATTTTGCACGGCCTTGAGTCACTGCCCTGATTGCTTGATACAGCTCGCCTTCTTGCCATTTTTTTAAGCGTTCCGGCTCACGTTGTGCCAGATTGCCCTTCATAGGGAATGCGGTGTTGGGCAAATTGAGTGTGCTTTTATAATCCAAGGTCATAATCCATCGTCTTCTATTGTTTGTGCGGCAAAAATTTTTTTGGCCTCGGCCACATCATCTACTATCTGTTCTTTGAGTTCGTCCACGGTCTGAAACCGCCGCTCTGCCCTGATTTTTTGTTTAAAATGCACTGTCACCTTATAGCCGTAGATGTCCCTATTAAAGTCGAACAAGTGAGTTTCCAATACGACCTTATTACTGCCGTCAATGGTGGGACGAACTCCGACATTGGCTACACCTTCGATTCTCAAATCACCTATACCTGTCATGGTAACGGCAAAGACTCCGCTGAAAGGAAGATTATTAATAGCTATCCTGATATTGGCAGTTGGGTAACCTATCGTCCTGCCGCGCTTATCACCGTGGATAACTCGCCCACAAATTGAATAGCGATAGCCCAACATGGCTTCAGCCTTTTCCAAATCGCCTGTAGCTAGGGCATTTCTAATCAAGGTGCTGCTGACCCGTAGGCCATCAACTTGTAAGGAACCGGTATCTTGCACCTTAAAACCGTGTACATCACTTTTGGCTTTAAGCATGGCAAAATCGCCTTGCCTGGCTTTACCAAAACGGAAATCATCACCAATCACAAGATGTTTGACATTCAGGCGTTTGACCAATATCTCATCAATAAACTGTCCGGCATCATAGTTAGCCAGTTGTTTATTAAATCGCACTATGACCAAATCATCAACGGGCAGTTTCGCAAACTGCGCGACTTTCTCCCGTAAGCGCGTCAAACGTGGCGGAGCTTTATCTCCTAAAAAGTATTCCAGGGGTTGTGGCTCAAAAATCATTATGACGACAGGCAAACCTAATATGTTGCCGCGTTCAGCTAATTTTTCTATTACAGCCTTGTGGCCTAAATGTACGCCGTCAAAATTCCCAACGGTTAGGACACAGCCATTTTTAAAGACCGGGAGGTGTGGTATTCCTCTAATTAAACGCATGAATGGCCGATAGATCAAAAGCTGGCGATTTTATCACTTGTGCCCGTCAAATGCCTTAGTCTCAGGCCAGAAAGTGTTAATGTCAGCACATACACGATGCAGCCGATGCTTATCCACTTTAGCAAATTGCTTATTCTATCGACAGACTGCCATTGATCCCACCAGCTATCCTCGATAAAATAACAAAGACAAACCGTCATCACTGCGCTTGCCAAAGTAACGCGACCCAAAAACAGCAACCAACCCAATCCAGGCTGGTAAGCTTTATCTTGCACTAATCTTTTCAACAGCAATGCCGCGTTAAGCAATGCACCTAATGATGTTGCCAGCGCCAGTCCAGCATGCGCGAGCGGAATGACCAATACATTTAACGCCAGGCTAGTTATCATCGCAATCATGCCGTAGCGAACGGGCGTTTTCAGGTCATGACGTGAAGTAAAACCGGGAACTAGAATCTTGATAAAAAGGTAACCCAGCAAACCTACCGAATAGGCCTTTAAACTCTGCCCCGCTTTATGGACATCATTGATGGTGAATTCGTTATATTGGAACAAAGTTGATAACATCGGTTCCGCCAACACAAACAAGCCGATAGTGGCAGGCATACCCACCAGCACCACCAAACGTAATCCCCAATCCAATGTTGCCGAAAAAGCGGTCGTATCATCTATAGCATGATGGTTGGTAAGATTAGGCAGGATTACTGTTGCCAACCCTACTCCTAAGATTCCCAAAGGGAATTCGACCAAACGGTCAGAATAATACAACCAAGAAACGCTACCACTGACCAGAAACGAAGCGACCAAAGTATCCAAAAGCAAATTGATCTGAGTGACTGAAGCACTGAATATAGCTGGCAGCAGCCTTTTTATTACCAAACTAACATCGGGGTCTTTAAGCCTAATCGTTAACTTGGGGAACAAGTCCAAACGTATCAAGCTGGGCACTTGAAACAAAATTTGCACAATACCCGCCGCAAACACGCCCCAAGCCAAAGCCATAATCGAAATATTCATCAAAGGCGCAAGCCATAAGGCTGTGGCAATCATGCTGATATTAAGGATTATCGGAGTTAGTGCCGGAATGGCATAATGCTCATGAGCATTAAGTACCGCACCCGCAAAAGCCACCAATACAATACATAAGCCAAATGGCAACATAATCCGCAATAAGGTCACCGCGAGTTCGTATTGAGAACCCTGCCAAGCAAAACCGGGTGCCAATACCAGGATGAGCAAAGGCGCTACAACCATTGCGGCCAGCGTAATCAGCAGCGTCCATGCCGCTAATGTACCTACCGTCTTGCCGATGAATTGCTTTAAGGCGAGCCTTTCTCTTTGGTGGTTGGCCATAACCGGTACAAGAGCATGGGCAAACGCCCCCTCTGTAAAGAGACGACGCAAAAGGTTAGGGATTTTGAACGCCACAAAAAAAGCGTCGGTTGCCAAATCCACCCCAAACAGCCGGGCAATCAACATATCCCTTACAAATCCCAAAAGCCGGGAAATCAATGTCATACTACTAACTACAACGGTCGCCTTAAAAAGCCGCTTGCCCACCACTTATCCTATTTGCGTAGCACGTAAATGTTGACAATGATAGCATTTATACAGATAATGCGCGGTCTGATAACTCACTTTGTAAAAACGACGTACTATGGCTAATACAGCACAAGCTAAAAAACGCGCGAAACAAGCCGAAAAGAGCCGTGTTCGCAACGCAGGACAACGCAGCAATCTGCGTACTTTCATCAAGAAAGTACTTGCCGCCGTTAAAGCAGGCGACAAAGAAAAAGCCCAAGCCGCTTTCAATATCGCCCAGCCTATTATCGATTCTGCCGTTAACAAGGGCATTATCCATAAAAACAAGGCAGCTCGTGGCAAAAGCCGTTTGAGCGCGAAAGTTAAAGCAATAGCTTAGTTTTTAAATTCTATTTCATAAAAATAGGTCGGACTCATTGAGTTGCGGCCTTTTTTTTGCTCAAAAGTTTGAATCTTTATCGGGTTATATGGCTCAAGGTATAGCCTGGGCATCTCTAACAAGTCTCGATTAAGCGCAACAAACAGGACGGTGGCCAGGGAACATGGTAAATTCTTGTATGAGGAGCATAGCTTGGTCGAATGCTTGGCACGCAATGATCAGGTGATGTTCAGCACTCTGTAATTGAGCGTGCATCCCAAATGAACGTGTATACAGTCAAAAACCCAGCAACAACTAGCAATGTGAGTGAGCCTAAAAATAAAACATCAATAGTTTTAGCTAGATAACTTATACGAGGCGTGTAAAGGAGTCGCATAGCAAAAAACACCAAGTAACACACCACAACAAAACCGCGCGGGAAAGAGATACCCATAAATCGTCGGCAATGGTATCTAACTTTGAGTTATCGGGCTTGAGATTGATAATGCCAACCAAGGCAATGCTGATACCCCCTAATGTCCCGCTGTTCGAAAGTATTGCCAGCAGTATTTCTCGGATTTCTGCAATATCGTTGGTGTCTTTATGACCTGCGTTTGGTCGTAGGGCATCAGATTTAAGTGGAATTATTCATGCTGATTGTTTTACCTATGCAATAATCCGTTAGCGGAAATACTGCGTAACATTGCAGTACACTTTTTAATAACCCAAGTGGAGTTCTATCAATGAAAAATTTTGCAGCTATAGCGGCTTTAGTGATGGCCGTGACAATTACTGGATGTGTATCCGCACCCCAGAATGCGCCGCAAACGAGCAATATAGGCTACCCATCAACGGGAACGATGGCTGGTCAAATTCCGAACATGGGAAGTGCTGCGGGTATGGGCGGTAATGTCCTCGGTAGATCACCTATGTCGACGCAGGCTCCTAGCTTGATAAACATTTTAGTTCAGCAATTGGGCATTACACCTCAACAAGCTACTGGTGGTGCGGGATCAATCTTTTCCATGGCGCAGCAGAGCATGAGTCCGAACAAATTCAGTTTAATTGGCAATGCTGTGCCGGGTATGTCCAAGTATTTGGCAGCCGCACCTAGTATGGGTGCTTCCAACTCGGGTGGAGGCGGACTTCTCGGTGCAGCCGCTGGTGTTCTAGGCGGTGGTAGTTCTTTGGGCAATATGGCTATGTTAGCAAATTCGTTTCAGAGTTTAGGCTTGAGCTCTAGCATGATGGGGCAGTTTATTCCCATCATCCTGCAATACGTCCAGACCCAGGGCGGTTCTTCCACCATGGGCTTATTGCAAGGTGCTTTGATGCCCTGATTGTGCATCAATCAATTTGGTGCAGAACACTGAAATGTCTGCACCAGACCCATAAGTATCTACTCCTTCTCCCTTGAGGGAGAAGGTCGGGATGAGGGGGATATAAGCAGTTGATTTTATTCTCCTCACCCCAGCCCCCTCGGCAACTGCTCCTGCGTTGCCCTACTACCTACGTCCATGTAGGCATCCAGCAGGAGAGGGGGCTTGGTGATTTGGCAACCCATTGTTTTTGTTATATTGAAAAGTTGTGTGGATACTTATGCCATGGCACCTAATGTCGCAGGGGTGATTGGTTCTGCGGTGGCTGCTGGGGTTTTGTTGAGCCTTGTTAAATAATAGGATAGGGTGCGATTAACGCACTGTATCAATCTCCTGCATAATCCGGTGGGTTTCGGTTAAGACGACGATGATTTTTTGGTAATGCAGGATGTCTTCAAAGCTTAGCGTCCTGCCGTGGCGGTCTTTCAGCCATTTTTGCGCGGGCTGGTAGCCGCCGATGTAGAATTCCCAGGCGATTTTAGGAACGCTGTCAAAATATTGCTGGTCGTTAATCCACACCTTCCCGCAGAGTTCAGTATCAATTTCCGGTAAATTCTCAGCCGTTCGTGGTGAGCCTGTCGAACCATGAACAACACCTATATGTCCCTCCACAAGCTCAGGGCGAACGGTAAAATCATGCTGGTTGATTTTACGAGTGACTGTATTGTCGCCATCCATCGGGTACGTGGTGATGGGATTATTGACCGCCGGACTTTCCAACAAATGTAATTGCCGCAGTTCGCCGCCCAGTTTTACCAGCGGCCAGAACGTGTGCGGGTCTGGATAAGGCACACGCGGGAAATCGGTTTTCAGGAATTCCTTATACGACTCGCGGTAGTTGGGTGAATGCAATACGGCATAGATGTAATCGAGCAGGTCGATGGGGGCGAAGGTTGATGGTGTAATTTCCGGCTTTCCAGGCTCTCTAATTGATGCCGTATGCACATCTTCAAGAGGCACGTCATTCCGGCAGGGATTGCCGGAATCCAGCGTCCAGGGATTGGACACGTCAACATCCCTGTCACTGGATACCCGCATCCCGGCGGGTATGACGGTGGATTTTTCCGGCGTAAAGGTTAAACCCAACTTTTCAGCGATTTGCTGGACGATGACAGAGTTCAGGTTGGGTTGTCTAGTGCTGGTTTCTTGCAGGGATTGTTGTCCGGTGGTTTCTGGGTAGAGGTAGAGGGGAAATGCAACTGAGATCCCTTTATTACTATAATGAATGCGGTTATCAATGGGCGTATTGGTTACTTGAATATGCGACCAGTTATCAGTGACTGCTTGACGACCTGCTAATAACCCCACGTTTTCCCCTTTGAGAAAATGCTGCATGACTTTTTCACGACCACGTTCGATTAGCTCAGATGAATAATAAATAGACCTGCTATCAAATGGGCGGTAGTGAATTTGCTTGATGTTGTTTTTATTGAATATTCCACGCCGCTTTTCATCAACCCATTCTTCTTTTTCATTTAATGCCAACTTACTTTGTAAGTCTTTGTTGGTGGCGGAAGACGAATAAAAACTTTCTATCCGGTTGGATAAGGTGTTTTTATCAATATCAACCACAAAATCATCCCGATGGGTTTTAATTCCACTGGAATTAACCGGAAACAACTCATTCACCGAAAAGCCCTGTTGGTACTGCCCATAAACCCCAAAATCCTTCGCCACAAAAAAATATTCCGGCGCACGGCATTCAATCTTGTTCCACGGCAAGGTATTGATGCTGTTATCCAATAAGGTTTGGTATTTGTCTTTACGCAGACCGTAGATGTCGAGGTGGTAAACGTCGGCTAAGGGTTTTGGCATGGGATTAAAACCGGATTTAGTAATTAAGTGTTGTCATCCTTGACACCTGGATTCCGGCAATCCCTGCCGGAATGACGTGCTAATCACTTTATTTGGCTGCTTGGCATTCTTGGTTATGTCTAAACAAACTTATCAATTTCAATCAGTTAAAATATGACTTATTTTTAACTTAAGCCAATAATTGCAATTTAGATAAAAATAACGACATAGGTTAACGGTACGTCATTCCGGCAGGGATTGCCGGAATCCAGGTTACAGGGATGTAATCTGGTCGTAACTTCCTATCATGACGAAACTAACTCAGCCCACAAGTCTTGCCACAAGGGATTCTGTTGTTCTATCAAGCAAATTTTTGCCTTCCGCGACCATTTTTTAAGCTGCTTCTCACGCAGGATGGCACTTTCCATCATTTCATGCACTTCATACCAAACCAATGTATGGACAGTATAGCGTTTAGTGAAACCGTCCACCATTCCCATGCGGTGTTGATACGCTCGCCTTATCAGGTCTGAAGTCACGCCGATATAGAGCGTTCCGTTTCGTTGACTGGCGAGCATATAAGCACAGGGCTGTTTCGTCATAACGTTATTCGATTACATCCCTGTAATCTGGATTCCGGCAGTCCATGCCGGAATGACGGTTTCTTTAAGATATTGCATTATTTTTAAGTTTAACAAAAATATTGATGCTTACACCTTGCATGATGTCGAACACATTCTCATCCTTGCTGCCATCAACGGCGGTTTCTTTCTTTTTGCTGTTGCCGTGCAGGTCGAGGATGTAAATCTTGTCGAAAGTTTCCAGCAAGTGCTTACGCATTTGGCGGTGGATTACGCCGTCGATAAAGCTGTTATTGCTGATATACGCCAAGATGCCTTCGCCGTTTTTTTCGATAAAGTGCGAGCCGTAGCGGATAAACTTGATGTAATCGTCCGATAGAGGCTGGATGTTTTTCTCGTTGAGGTCTTTTTTGTAATCCGCCACCAAGCGTTGTATCCAGTCGCCTTTATTACTGCTGCTGACCGAATACGGCGGATTGCCCATGACGACCATAATCGGGTTTTCGCGTTTGATGTGGTTGGCTTCATTGGCTTCTTGCGCCAACCAGGTGGCGAATAAAGTACCAGTGTCGGGGTGGGATTCTTCCAGGGAATTGGTCAGGTAAATGTTCAGGCGCGGCTGCTTTTTAGGCTTGTAGCCCGTTTCTTTCAACAGCAAATCCAGCTTTAAGTGCGCCATTGCGTAGGAGGCCATGAGGATTTCAAAGCCGTGTACCCGTGGGATAAGGTGTTCTTCTACGTATTGGCTCCACAGCCCTTGCTGGCCTTTAAATTTCTGGTGGATGTGCTTGATGGCGGCAGCTAAAAACGTGCCGGTTCCCGTGGCTGGGTCAAGTATCTGGACTTTGTGGACTTCCTTATCGACCTTTTCCAATTGGGTGTAATTGGCTTTGCCCTTACCTTTAACCACGGGCATCTCAACTTGTATGGTGGTTTTGGCCGTATCCGCCAAGCCCATCGGCAGGTTGAAGTCGGTCTTGAGGATGTCATCGACGGCGCGGACGATAAAATCCACTACGGGTTCGGGTGTGTACCAAACGCCACGGCTTTTGCGGAGTTTGGGGTCGTACTCCGTCAGGAAGGTTTCGTAAAAGTGGATGATGGGGTCGGTTTGACGGGTGGTTTTGCCAAAGTTTGCCAATATTGAACGCACGTCGGCAGCGCGGAAAATGTCCGCAAGGCTATCGACAATCCAGATAATGCGCTCGTCCAGGTCATAACCTGCGATGTATTGGAACAGCTTACGCAAGAACGGGTTGCTGTGCGGGATAAGCTCTGCCGCTTCTTGCCGGGAAAAGGTGTCTAGGGTTTCATCGTGCAAACGGGCGGCAAACATGCCGTAAGCAATGGTTTGGGCATAGATGTCGGCAAATTGCTCGGCATCAATATCGTGCAGCAGGATGGACTTGAAGGCATCCATCTGGTCTTTCAAGGAACTGTTGGTGTCTTCTTTTTCGTCCCTGGTCAGCGCATTCTCGATGATGTTGGCGAGCAAACGGGCTTTTCCCGCCATCATGCTGGCGAGTTTTGACGGCGATTTGATGGTTTGCCCAGAATAAGCGGCAAAGTCTTTCATCAAATCGACGAAGTGGGCGAATGCTTCCGGTTTTGGCTGGAGTTGCCCATTTTTGATGTCGGCAAGGCAGATATTGGCGACTTGTAAGCCGTCGCGATAAAACCGAAATTCCAGATAATCGGTAAAAATCAGGTTATTGAGGGAGTTTTTGTAGCGGTCGAACTGTTCTTTATAATCCTTGCTGTCCAAAGGCTTACCAATGTCTTTGGCTTCGATATATCCCAGCGGAATGTGGGCTTTGGTCAAGATATAGTCCGGCGCACCGCAAGCGATATGGGCGGGTTCATTAGTCACTAACACGCCGGGCAGCAAGATTTCTAGCAACGCTTGTAAGTCGCCACGGTAGCTGTGTTCGCGGGATATGCCCGTAAGGTAACGCTGATTTATTTTGCTGAGGTAGTTTTGGACTTCTTTCATGGTCTCGTCCCTGTGCTTATTTTGTAGAAACTATAGCATTTTGCCCGTAACATCGCTGGTAGTGGGTTAAACCTGTATTTTTGATAGACTTGACGGCTTCATGGCTGTGAGTCGCGTGTATTTCGGAGTGGCAAACCTAGGTTTGCTACGCCGTCGTATTAATCAAGTCACAGGTTTAACCCAAAACCCATCGCTTGAACAGGAAAAATTTATCACACAAGGCTATAATGCAAGCATTTCGAAATTCATGAGCTTTGTTTGTACAGAACTGACCACGCGTGAAAATACTTAATCTATATTTCAAGAATATCAACTCTCTGGAAGGTGAAAACCGGATCGATTTCGAGCAAGCGCCGTTTACCGATACGGGAGTTTTTGCTATCACCGGCCCTAATGGATCGGGTAAGTCCAGCATTCTGGATGCGATTACGCTGGCGTTGTATGGCGAGACTTTTCGCTTTGACAAGCCCGCTCAACACATCATCACCCAACACACCAGCGAGAGCTTTTCCCAAATTGAGTTTGCATTGGGTGCGGATAAGTACCGTTCTAGCTGGCACGTAAAGCGTGTAGGCGGCAATTTGCAAGGTGATTTATTGCCATCGGAAATGCAACTTATCCACTTGAATAATGGTAGCTTAAATAGTAGCGAGGAGACCGTTGCCAATACGCCGTATCAGGTTTGTGACCGAATGGTCGAGATAACTGGCATGAATTTTCGCAGTTTCACCCGTTCTATCATGCTTGCCCAAGGCGATTTTACTGCGTTCCTTAACGCTTTAGACAATGAGCGCATGGATATTCTGGAAAAAATTATCGGAACAGATATTTATGCGGATTATAAAAAGGAAGCGACAGCTAAGTTAGCGGAAGCGGAAAAAAACCTGACGTATTTGCGACAAGATTTATCGGCTGTCCCGTTAATTGAGCCGCAATCGCTGGAAGCCTGCGAGTTGGATTTGGCTGATTTTAGTGAACAAACTGCGGATTATCAGGAAGAAATAAACCGTTTACGCCAGCAACAAACCTTATTGGCTGATTCATCAACCGTTAGAAACCAGATTGAATCCCAAGAAACCAAGCTACAGGAAGCCATAACCCAAAGATTGGCTGTGCAAAAAAAGCTGGATCAACTAACGGCTGCTGAAAATGCACGGGATTTTAAGGATGACATCGAAACTATCACACAAAAAAAGCAGCTTATCGAGCAAGAAAATGCCGCGCTAACGGCTTTGCGTAATGAACTCAAACAGATAGAATCCACATTGGCCTTGCCGGGCTTTGATGCGAGCTCATTAAACGCACGGCAAAGTTTAGAGAATTCACCCGAAAAATCCTTCACTGAGCAAAAACAAACTATTGATGGCATAAGAAATCAGATCAGCTTGTTCAATGCCAACTGGCAATCCGAAGTTATCTTGTTGAAATCCTTGGCTGATCAGATTGCCGAAAAACAAACGGCATTAGATGAAGTGTCGGCGTGGTTGAAAGAACATGCGATTGACCAGCCTTTGCTGGAAAATTTCCCTGAACTCGACCGATTAAAAAATTTGAGGATTGCGCTGAATGAATTTGATGAAAAAAAGAAAGCGTTGGGTAAATGGTCAAAATCTACCAACGCGGCCTTAGAAAAAAACAAGAGCAATATAGAAAATAAAAACAATGAGTTAGATAAACTTAATAAGAAATTAGTAAGCGAGGAAAAAGAACTGGAAGACGTTGCCCAAGGTAATACCCTGGAGCAGATTGAGGAATTGTACGCGGAGCAGAAAGAGCGGGTCAAAGCGTTTGAGGAATTAGTTGCCTTAGCTAATGTTAATGAAAAGTTGACACCGCAAGCCTCCTTTTTTTCCGGCTTATTTGGTAAGCAAAATGCACCAATTCGTGACGCAATAGAATTGGAAGGCGAGCTTGAAACGTTAAAACAGCAACAGAAACAAGACGAAAACATACGGTTATCGCTGGAAAAAGCGATTTTTAACGATGCGCTGTTAGCGAGAATGTCTCAAGAACGGTCGCATCTTGTCGATGGCAAACCCTGTGCTTTGTGTGGCGCTACCGAACACCCTTATGCTAAACGTCCCCCAGCTCCGGCGAATTCCCAGCAAGCTTTGCTAGATCAACGCATTAAGATCAAGCGGTTAACCGCTGAGATTGGTCAACTTGAACAGCAAGTCAAGCTGGCGCGAAAATACGAAGAAAAAAATCATGCCAATCTAAGTCAGCAGAAGCAAATTAATGGTCGGTGGCTGACACTCTGTAACCAATTAAATACGGCCAGCGCGGATTTCGACATCGAGAAAACCGGCAAGATGAAACGGCTGCTAACAATCGAATCCACCGATCTGAAAAATATAGCTATTTTGCTAAGCAAATATAAAGGTATTCAAAAAAAGATAGCAAAAATTAAAGCTGCAATCGAGAAAAATAGTACTGTTGTCGGGCAATTACAGGCTTCTATACAAACCATTGAAGCAGAATGGCAAACAGAACCGCAAAGAGTGGCGGAGACTGAAAGTGGCAGTGCCAAAATCCAACAGGAAGAGCAAGAGCTGCTGACAAAGCTGACAGCGCAATTAACACAATTGGGCGAAATTGTGCCTGCTAAAGGTAAAGAAGATGAGATGATTAATCGCCTTAATCTCCGTCGTCAAGATTACCAAGCTTATGATTTCCGCAGCAAAACCATGAAAGAAGAACTGGAAATTCTGCTATCTCAGCAGGTCGCTAGCCAAGCCCAAATTGATACCTACAAAGAACGGCTGGATTTTTACAATAACCAGTTACATGGTGAAGAAGCTGTGGGTTTACATCTGGCGTTGGTTGAAAAACAGAAATTGATTGCGGATAAAGGGCAGCTCGTCAGCCACTTAAAGGACGAGGCCGAAGCCTTGGATCAAGCCGCTGCCAATAAAATGCAGGAAACCCAATTTACCAGTCTGGATGAAATCAGCCAAATTTTGGAATTGATGAAAAGCCAGCCCCAGTTCGCACAACAAAAAGAAAAATTAGATGCTGATGTTACCCAGTGGGGTGGGGAGTTGGATAAGCTTTATGCCCAATTGGAACATCATGAAGGTGAAGCTAAGCCTGAGCTAACAACAGAAGAAATCGAACTTAACATAAAAGTTGCTAAAGAAAAGATGGAGTTGGCGGAGCTTGAAGCTAAACGCTTGGAAACCATCGTCCGCGAACAAAAACAATACAAGGAAAAACAAGCTTCTATCTTGATGCAGCTTGAAAGCCAGCAAATGCTAGTGCAACAAGCGAACGCAGAAGTTACGGAAATTTCCGCAGAAAATGGCATGGTATTTCGCCGTCGAGTACAGGAACGTATGGTGGAAAGACTGTTGTTGCAAACCAATACGACACTAGAAAAAATTAGTGGACGTTATTATCTTCGGCAAAAATCCAGCGACCGAGGTTTGGCTTTGGAAATTGAAGATACTTATCAAGGTAATGTCCGGCGTTTACCCAAAACCTTATCCGGCGGCGAGAGTTTCATTGTCAGTCTAGCATTGGCTTTGGGGCTTTCAGAATTAGCTAGCAATGGTAAGTCGATAGATTCCTTATTTTTAGATGAAGGTTTCGGTAACCTGGATGCAGAAACTTTGTATACCGTAATTAACACCTTGGAGGGTCTTCGGGCGCATGGTAAAACCGTAGGCGTAATCTCGCACGTAGAAGCTGTGCAGAAACGCTTTAAGGCGCAATTGCAATTGGCCAAAAAACCGAATGGATTGGGGGAATTGAGGAAAGTATCTTGAATTGGGCATAAATCTCTGGGCAATTCTCACATAGACTTGGTTTGTCCTTATACATCTCCTGACGATCTTGAATGATAGCCGCTTGAAAAGTGGCTACAACTCCCCCATGTTAGTAGCAATACAAAACTACTCTTATTGAGGCAAACCATGCGAATGGACAAATTGACCAGCAAATTCCAAGCGGCATTAGCCGATGCCCAAAGTCTTGCATTGGGTAAAGACCACCAGTTTATCGAACCGGTGCATTTAATGCTGGTCTTGCTGGATCAGGAAGGCGGTAGCATTAAGCCTTTGCTATCGCAAATCGGCATCAACACCCCCGTTTTCCGCAGCGAATTGACCAAGGAACTAGCGCGTGTTGCGACAGTGGCAGGTTCTGGCGGAGATGTACAAATTTCCAATAGCTTAGCGAGATTGCTTAACCTGACCGATAAATTGGCCCAAAAACGTAACGACCAGTTCATTTCCAGTGAGCTGTTCTTGTTAGCTGCACTTGAGGAAAAAGGATCACTGCAAGACTTATTCAAAAAACACGGCATCACTAAACAAGCCGTCGAACAAGTAATAGACGCCATGCGCGGCGGTCAGGCGGTGGATGATCCCAATGCCGAAGATCAACGTCAAGCGTTAAAAAAATACACCATTGATCTTACCGAGCGCGCAGAACAAGGTAAGCTCGATCCCGTCATTGGCCGAGACGATGAAATTCGCCGCACGATCCAAGTCTTACAACGCCGTACCAAAAATAATCCGGTATTAATCGGTGAGCCGGGCGTGGGCAAAACCGCGATTGTTGAAGGTCTCGCGCAACGCATCGTCAATGGCGAAGTGCCGGAAGGCATGAAACATAAAAAAGTGTTGGCGCTGGATATGGCGGCATTGATTGCTGGGGCTAAATTTCGTGGCGAGTTTGAGGAGCGCCTGAAAGCTGTCTTGAATGATCTCGCCAAGCAGGAAGGTCAAGTAATCTTATTTATTGATGAGCTGCATACAATGGTTGGCGCTGGTAAAGCAGAAGGCGCAATGGACGCGGGAAACATGCTTAAACCAGCTCTGGCGCGTGGCGAACTGCATTGCGTAGGCGCGACTACGCTGGACGAGTACCGCAAATATGTCGAAAAAGATGCCGCGTTGGAACGCCGCTTCCAGAAAGTGTTGGTCGACCAACCTTCGGTAGAAGATACAATTGCTATTTTGCGCGGCTTAAAGGAAAAATACGAAGTGCATCATGGCGTGGATATTACCGATCCAGCGATTGTTGCGGCGGCGACTTTGTCTTACCGCTACATTGCTGACAGACAATTGCCCGATAAGGCGATTGACCTGATCGACGAAGCCGCCAGCCGTATCCGTATGGAAATGGATTCCAAACCGGAGGAAATGGATAAGCTGTACCGCCGTTTAATCCAATTGAAAATCGAGCAAGTCGCGCTGAAAAAAGAATCCGATGCGGCATCTAAGAAGCGTCTGGTCATGCTGGAGGAAGATATTAGCGATCTGGAAAAAGAATATTCCGACTTGGAAGAAATTTGGAAAGCCGAAAAAGCGTCTTTGCAGGGTTCAGCATCCATCAAGGAAAAGCTGGAACACGCCAGGACTGAACTGGAAGCCGCAAGCCGTGCGAATGACTTAGCACGTATGTCAGAATTGCAGTACGGGATTATTCCTGCCCTGGAAAAACAGTTACAAACAGACGTACCTACTGAACAAAAAAAGATGACCTTGCTTCGCAATAAAGTCACCGAAGAGGAAATTGCAGAGGTCGTGTCGAAATGGACAGGTATTCCAGTCAGCAAAATGCTGGAAGGCGAGCGGGAAAAATTGTTGCACATGGAAGAAGCACTTAGCAAACGGGTCGTCGGTCAGGAAGAAGCGCTGAAAGCCGTCAGCAATGCCATCCGTCGTTCAAGGGCTGGATTGTCAGACCCCAACCGACCCAATGGCTCGTTCCTATTTCTGGGCCCCACTGGGGTCGGTAAAACCGAGTTATGCAAAACGCTGGCGGAATTCCTGTTCGATACGCCCGATGCGATGGTTCGTATCGACATGTCCGAGTTCATGGAAAAGCATTCCGTCGCCCGCTTGATTGGCGCGCCTCCCGGCTACGTCGGTTATGAAGAAGGCGGTTATCTGACCGAACTGGTTAGACGTAAGCCTTATTCCGTGATTCTTATGGATGAAATTGAAAAGGCGCACCCTGATGTCTTCAACATCTTGTTACAAGTTTTGGACGATGGACGACTGACCGACGGGCAAGGTCGGACGGTTGATTTCAGGAATACCGTTATCGTGATGACCTCAAACCTGGGTTCTGACGTGATTCAGGAGTTGGCCGGCGAAGCACAAGAACGTGCGAGTGCGAAGGGAGGCATGACACCGGAAGCGGCTGAAACCAATTATCAGGCGATGAAAACGGCGGTAATGGAAATTGTTGGCACGCGTTTTCGTCCTGAGTTCATTAACCGGATAGATGAGGCCGTCGTGTTTCATCCACTGGGTCGGGCGCAGATTCGGACGATTTCCAAGATTCAGATTGAGCATTTGCATAAGCGCTTACAAGACCGCGAGATAGGTTTCGATATTTCCGATGAAGCCTTGGATTTGTTAGGTGAAGCAGGTTTTGACCCAGTCTACGGGGCAAGACCGATGAAACGGGCAATACAGCAACAACTGGAAAACCCGTTAGCACAGGAAATCCTGGCCGGGCATTTCCAGGCAGGCGATGTTATCAAAGTGACGGTTGAAAATGATGCGCTGAGGTTTGTAAAAAGCTAAAACTAATTCTAACACAGTGGCATTAAAAAACTGGTCGGTGGCAAAATCGGCTTACATCCCGTCGCGGTTATTTTTTCAGTAATGGCGGGTGGTCAGCTATTTGGATTTTTGGGGATTTTACTTGCCTTGCCTATTGCGTCTATCATCATGGTATTTCTACGCCATGTGCATGATACTTACAGGGATAGTGAGTTTTATGGGAAGGGGTAATGTTTTAAATATCTTAGACGATGTTTGATTTATTGCTATCATATATGATAATATTAGTCGTATATGATAATTACTTTAAGTATTTAAATGTCTTCTGTAGACTGGAACGAAAAAGCGAAACGCCTGCTGAAGTCAGAACTTGTTCGAAGAGGAGTAGGCTCTGAAGATTTGGTTGCTTTGCTCGAAAATATAGGTGTCGAAGAAACTAAAGCCAGTATTGACAGCAAAATAAGCCGCGGCACTTTCAGTGCCGCTTTCCTCATTCAATGCCTTAACGCAATGGGTATCAGATCATTTGTACCCGAAGTTGATGCCCAGATGATAGTTTCGGAATCCATTGTGTTGTATAAGACTAAAAAAACCAAAGCCAAGGTAAAATCATGAAAACAGTCAGATTTATTGATTTATTTGCAGGTATTGGCGGCCTTCGGCTTGGTTTTGAAGAAGCATTTAAAAATGCAGGTTTAAAGACAGAGTGTGTAATGACTTCTGAGATTAAACCTCATGCGTTAAAAGTTTTGGAAGCTAATTTTTCACATGATTATTTTGTTGGCGATATTTCCAAAGTGAAGAACGAAAAGATTCCGGATTTTGATTTTCTGCTCGGCGGATTCCCTTGCCAACCATTCAGTGCCGGTGGAAAACGTTTAGGATTTGTCGATACAAGAGGCACTTTGTTTTTTGAAATTGAACGGATATTAGCTGAAAAAAAACCTTACGGATTTATTCTCGAAAATGTTGAAGGCCTAGTAAAACACGACCTTGAAAACAAGAAAGACGAGGAAGGCAGGACGCTTAGGGTTATCTTAGATAAGTTACAACTGCTTGGATATAAGGTCAGTTGGAAAATCCTGAATGCCGCCGATTTCGGCTTGCCTCAAGAAAGGAAACGCATCTTTATCGTTGGGGCATTAAGTCAACAAGTTGGCCTATCCGATTTTCCGGTAAAGAAAAACAAAATAAAAAACATATTGGAACAAGGCCTGCCGCCAATGAAAAGCAAGTTTGCCGATTTGCTTTTAACCTATTTTTCTATCGAACAATTACACGGTAAATCAATTAAAGACAAACGCGGCGGTGAAGACAATATCCATAGCTGGGATATTGAATTCAAAGGCAGCGTTACGAAAGAACAAACACAGATATTAAATAAACTGTTTAAGGAAAGAAGGAAAAAACAATGGTGTGCTGAAATTGGAATTGATTGGATGGACGGTATTCCATTGACGCTTGAGCAAATAAAAACCTTTCACGATTCACCCAATTTAAAAGCAATGTTGGATGATTTGGTGGAGAAAAAATACCTAAGATTTGAACATCCCAAAAGTTTGGTCACCGAACACACGTTGTTCGGCACCAAAACTTATCGTTTGGAAAACAAGGCACTTAATCCTGGCTACAATATTGTTTCGGGTAAATTAAGTTATGAAATCAATAAAGTGATGGATCCAAATGGAATTGCCCCAACACTTGTTGCAACTGATATGGCGCGATTAGTCGTCCCCGATGGCAACGGCTTAAGAAGAATGACGCTACGGGAAGGTTTGCGGCTTTTCGGTTATCCCGAATGGATCAAAATGCCTGTTACTGACGATGAAGGCTTTGATTTGCTAGGAAATACCGTTGCAGTAAGTGTGGTTGCTGCTGTCGCCGAGAGATTGGCGGATGCCTATAATTCTTCTACGCTTAGCGAACCCAGAAGCAATCAGGTTAAGTCCCTGCCTGTTGCAGCTTTATAGCCTTTGATTACATTTCTCAACCAAGTGCTTGTTATTGCGTCTATCAGTATGGTATTTCTACGCCATGTGTATGATATTTATAGGGATAGCGAGTTTTATGGGAAGGGGTGATTAACGCTCTTTTTGAATTTTATTCAGGAGACAAAAATGTTTGGGACGTAGATTAAACTCCGTTACCTGTAGATGCAATCAAAAAAACAAAAACCGTTGCAATAGTAGCAACAAAGGTTAGACTCCAGGCAAATATATTGAGAATGAGTTTTGTAGTGCTGTAACCCGATTTTTTTCGGTCTTGCGATTGTATCCATGCTGATGCACAACCAGCCTTTTGAAGTTCTTCTTCTAGGCACAGAATTCGGCGTTCAGTTTTATATTCATCTCGAAACCCTTCGTATTTAGTGTTGTCTTGATCAATTTTCTTATTGGTTGCCCACACAATGGCATGGCCGCAAATGGCGGTGGCTAAGCATACCAGAATTGATGTTACTATGATCACGATTGAAGCCAGCTTACCAGTCACTACGCTTACGACTAAGCCAGCATAAATAGTTAGAATCGCAGTCATTATTGTTTTTAGAACATCGATCGCGTGACTTTTGTGAGAAATTTCCGATTGGTGGTAGGCCCTCATACCATCGAAGGCTTCACGTTTGTTTTGTTGATGAGTTTCTATTTTGTTTTCGAATCCAGTCATAACTTTCCCACATCTCCCGAAACCTTTTGATGTTAAAAGAGCGATTACAAGTTTTTATTTACTGCAAAGTTCAACGTTAACATAGGACGGCTGATTTATTCGTCATCAGACCTACGCTAACAAGGTATGCAAACCCAATCCAGCTAAAGTTTTAATAAATAACATGCGATTTACTCCCCGATTCAATCAGTTCACCGATAGGAAAAGCTATCTCTCCCGACTTTTCCAAATACCTAAGCGCAGCATTTTCTTGTTCTGCCGAGAGAACAACAATCATGCCCACGCCGCAGTTAAACGTCGTCAGCATATCGGCTTGAGAGACCTTGCCCTGCTGTTGTAACCATTTGAAAATGGCAGGAAACTCCCAGGCAGTTAGGTTGATGTGTGCGGAAGTACCTTCTGGCAATACGCGTGGCAAGTTTTCCGTAATACCGCCGCCGGTGATATGGGCTAAGGCATGTACAGGCATTTTATCAACCAGCGATAACAATGATTTTACGTAGATTTTGGTGGGCTCAAGCAGCACATTGCCTAAAGTGCTGCCTTCAAACGGGTCGGTCAGTGAGGCTTTACTGTGTTCCAGTATTTTTCGAATTAACGAATAGCCGTTGGAATGTGGCCCGGAAGAGGCAATGCCAATCAATTTGTCGCCAACTTTAATGTTGCTGCCGTCGATTATTTTGTTTTTTTCGACAATTCCAACACAAAATCCCGCTAGATCGTATTCCCCATCAGCATACATGCCGGGCATTTCGGCGGTTTCCCCCCCAACTAGCGCAGCACCAGCCAGTTCGCAGCCTTTACCAATGCCTTCAATTACAGAAGCCGCAGTATCAACATCCAGCTTGCCGGTGGCAAAATAATCCAGGAAAAATAACGGTTCTGCGCCTTGTACGATGATATCGTTAACGCACATCGCCACTAAATCAATACCTACTGTATTGTGGATACCGGATTCAATCGCTAACTTTAGCTTAGTACCTACGCCGTCGGTACCGGAAACCAGGATGGGATTTTGATAGCGGTTTAAAGGCAGTTCAAATAGTGAGCCGAAGCCGCCCAATCCTGCCAATACGCCCGGTGTGCGGGTTCTGGCTGCAATTGGTTTAATGCGTTCAACTAACGCGCTTCCGGCAGCTATATCGACCCCGGCGCTTTTGTAATTCAGGCTGTCTTTATTTTGTTCGCTCAATGTAGGTTCTCTTGCTAAAATTGCTCTTGCTGGTATTGTACAAGACAACATTAAACAAAAAGAAAAATAATCAAAGCGGCTTTGCCTTACATTTTGAGGCAGCACTTGTCATAAATGACAGACACACAATGGGGATAGATGATGAAAATACACACGATGTTTAAATTCTTAACACTGCTTGCTGCAATTTCGTGCAGTGTTGATGCTTTTGCTTACGCAGACGATAAAGATAAAGAGATTTGCAGAAACCCAAAAGTACAGGAGTTTACCCTTCCAGAATATTCAGGGACAGAAAAAAAGGAAGCCGCAGCAGAGGCTGAGTTTAGTTTTGTCCTGTCAGGTTGGTCTGACCCAAAAAAAATAAAATTATTTACTAAGGACCAAGCCATTCCATTTACTGTTGAAAGTAACGATACTTTTCATAAGGTTAAAGCAAAATTACCGTCCGCGATGACCGGAAAAGTGATCCGTATCAATGCCCGCATTCCTGCGGTTTTAGGTTGTTACACAACGATTGGCTGGTTGGTTAAGGTGGCTGGTACGGCAGCAGTTGAAGCATCCAAAGCACCAGAAACAGCGATACCAGCGACCGACAATTCAGTTGCCCCGGCTGTTCCAAACGGAATAGTGCCACCGCCAGCCAGCGAAACACCTGTGCTAAATAATCAACAAAACATACAAAATGCAGTTTCACCTTAAGGTGAGGTTCTTTTTACAATAACAAGAATTAGGTAGCGCTGTTCCAGTAGTTACCTACTGGAACAGCGGGATATGTGTAACTCTTATAGGGGCAAACGTTATTTGAGGTTAACTGTTATATTCAAAAATCAGGATTTAAAGTAACGCTCAGTTTCTGCTTTAACGACTTTAGATAGCAATAACAAGCCGATCAGATTAGGCAAGGCCATCATGCCGTTCATCAGGTCGGAAATATTCCAGACAAACTCCAGGTTCATCATCGCACCGACAACCACCGCCGCAATAAAAAAGATTCGGTAAATTCGAATACAGCGTGATCCTAAAAGGTATTCAACCGCTTTTTCGCCGTAATAATTCCAACCGATTAAGGTTGAATAAGCGAATAAGGAGGTTGATATGGCGACAATAATTTCACCACTGACCCCCAAGGTTTCTCCGAAGCTGGCACTGGTCAGTTGTCCTGGGCTTACACCTTGCGTCCACGGTGTTGCCGTCAATATGACGAGTGCCGTCATTGTGCAGACCACTAACGTATCAATAAAGGTTTGGGTCATGCTTACTAAAGCTTGTCTTACTGGATCATAAGTGCGGGCTGCGGCGGCAGCTATCGGTGCAGAACCAAGCCCAGATTCGTTGGAAAACACGCCACGGGCAATCCCGAAACGCATGGCGGTGGCAATAGTCGCGCCAGCGAATCCGCCGGATGCCGCCATTGGTGCAAAGGCATGATGGAAGATAAGGCCAAAAGCATCAGGAATTTCGGAAGCATTCAGACCCAGTACCACCAAAGCTGACCCCACATAACCAACTATCATGATAGGCACCATGAACGAGGTAAATTTACCAATGGAACGAATGCCACCCAGGATAACTAGCGCCGTCAGCACCATCAACACCACGCCGGTAATCCAGGGTTGGATGTGGAAAGTAGACTCAAAAATTTTAGCGGTGGCATTGGCCTGAGTCATGTTGCCGATACCAAAAGTTGCTAAAGCAGTAAATAAGGCGAACAACCAACCCAACCACGGCAGCCCCGCGCCTTTGCTAATATAGTACATGGGGCCGCCGCGCATTCCGTGCGCACCTTTTTCGCGGTATTTGACGGCCAGGACGGCTTCGGAATATTTCGTCACCATCCCAACCAACCCCGTCATCCACATCCAGAACACCGCCCCAGGACCACCGAGTGAGATAGCCGTCGCCACACCGACAATATTGCCGATACCAACCGTGGCAGCCAACGCTGTCATCAAGGCCGCGAAATGGCTGATGTCACCATCTTCACCATGATCTTTATGGAAAATGATCCTGAACGCCAAAGGTAAGACACGAAATTGCAAACCTTTCAGTAATATCGTTAAGTACAAACCCGTGCCAACCAGTAAGGTCAGCATCGGAGGCCCCCAAACCCAGCCGGATAAGGTGGAGATGAGTGTTTCAAAGGAATTTATCATGATTTTATTTTCGGTTGGGGATTACGGCTTGAATGTTTTGAATCTCAGTACGGTATTTTGTCCATCTTTTGGTTCCAAATATCAAAAGGTTTACGTGCATCGGGCAGGTTGATATGGTGCATAGCAATACGTCGATGTTGGGGTAACAGGTTAATCTCATCGTAGATAAAGCTGTCGTCAAAATTCGCGGCGGCTGCATCGTAACGATTACACGCATAATAAACCCTATCTAGCCTTGCCCAATAGATTGCCCCTAGGCACATCGGGCAAGGTTCGCAACTGGTGTATAACACGCAGCCGGTAAGTTGGAAATCATTTAGGTGCTTACAAGCCGCTCTAATCGCCATGACCTCCGCATGTGCCGTGGGATCTATGGTACTGGTCACTTTATTGGCACTGGCGGCAATGATGCGATTGTCTTTTACGATGACAGCACCATAGGGGCCGCCTTCCCCGCAATCGACGTTATCTGCCGCTAATTGAACGGCTTGTTGCAGAAATGTTTCGTGCATTTACAAGCCCAGCGGATTATTTGGATCAACGCCTTCCATAAACGGCAAACGTCGATCTTGATTAGTGAGTTGGTAGATTTTCCCCAGCCAGTTATTGAACACGGCTTTTGCAGTATCGCGCCAAGTGTTATCAAGATAAGCCAATAAAAGATGCTCAGGAAATTTTTCAAGTTTACTGCCAGTTTGTTTCGCTTGTTTGACCTGGTGTTCATAAGCCAAAAGCACTTGCTGGACGGCTGAGTTAAAATAGTTTTCTGGAAAAGGTGGGTAATTCTGCAATTCTCCCCGATAAAACCGCAGCACCTCGCGTTTATATTCTTTTAGTAAGCTGATATCATCGTATTCTGGATGGCCTTGGAAAAACACGGTACGGAAGCCATCAGGACTTACAGCTAAGTGTACGCCTGCTTCGTTACTGGCAACCAACACTTTAAGTCCGTGTTTTTCCATGTCGCTTTGAAAGATTTCGTTGAAGCGGGAGTGCGGCACATCGAAGCGCGTGTTGATTTCGGCTACCAAAGGATGTGTTCGGTTGAAGGTTTTGTGTGCGTACACCCCCCAGCGTTTCTCACCTATCGGAGTGCGCTTAATACCATAGCTGTATTCGATTAAGGCATGGGTAGCAAGGCAGGAGCAAATCACCGAAGTCACATTTTGAGTGGCCCAAGAAAAAACTTCGGTTAAGGGTTGCCAAAAATCTTCCTCAGCTAATTTAGTGCCTACCACGTTAGCGCCGCTAATAATCAACCCGTCCAAGCCATCTTCTTTGATCTGCTCGAACGATTCATAATATTTGTCGATGTGAGCTTGCGCTTCTGGGCTTCTGGTCAAACCCTCAATGGTAAATAGGTGGACGTGGAACTGCACGATTTGGTTGCAAGCACCAAGCAAGCGCAAAAACTGCCTTTCCGTCGCTTCCAGCGCAGCATCTGGCATCATGTTCAGCAGGCCGATGTGCATTTCCCGAATGTCTTGATTAGCGGCACGTATAGGGTCTAATATTTCCTCGCCTTCTTCCTGCAAGCGGCGAAAGGTGGGCAAGTCTGTATGCGCGACTAAGGGCATAATGGAGGTTTGATAGGGTATTTCTGATTGTGTTGATTCCGCTTATGGTTCGACGACCGAAGGAAGTGCCCGTGGTGCAAGCTCACCACGAACGGAATCAACACATTACCGCTCGTCCTGAACCCTTCGTCTATGCTCAGGAAAGTCCTGTCGAAGGACTCAATCAGAGGGGGGCTACTGTGCCAAAGCATTAGCAACAAGCCCTATAAAATCAGTTTCATTTTTCACATTAGCCGCATCATTAGCATCTATCGTGTAACCGTATTGGTCCGCAATAGCTTGGTATCGCGGTATTCTTGATTTAAATAACTCTGGGAACACCCAAGTTACAAACTCATCGGGTGGAATGCTGGCAGAGGAAGAATACTTTTTAAAGGCTATAAATTCAGCCAATTTTTCTTCAAGAAAATCTTCCCGGTAATACAGCGGTTTAGGATCAGTCTTGGCGCGCTCGATGATAGTTTGTTCCAGCGCAGGCGGTATTTTGATGTAAATGATAAGTGTGTGCTGCGCCAGCGTATCTAATACTTCTTGGCTGTCCAGTTCGCATACGCTGCCACCGGCATCATTGATAAAGTGCTTGTAACCATAGATGTCTTCAGCTTTTTCAATAAATTCGGGTACATCCTTCATCGCCGAAACTTCGGCTTGATGGTGCAATTTCTGGCGGCGTTTGAATTCTTGCAGCGATAAGCCGTTCAATTCAGGCTTGCCTAGTTTGCCGAGAAAGCTCGATACCGGCGCGAGATTATCAACAGTGATTTTGTTGCTGATATGGATGGAGTCGGACAGTAGAAGGTTACGCAGAAAAGGTACGCACATGGCTTCGCGTTTAATGTTATCCAGGATCGGTTCTTCCAGATATTTTGTCCCTATCCTGTAATCACCAGAGTAATGAAACCACTTGGCTTTTGGAAGCTTATTTGCCAGTGTCGTCTTCCCTGCACCGGACATAGCCAATAAGGTAATCCGTTTTGATGGCCAGTCCAGAAACTCCTGGGCGCTCATTCGCATAAGTTGTCCTTATTAATCCAGATAATCTTCAATGTCCAAGTCTTCAGGATTAGGCCTGTGTTCATCAGTATCGGTATAACCTAAGTCGTCACTTTCAATATCATCGAAGGGCGCGCTCCAATCCTCTGGATCTTCGATGTAATCAAAGGTCGAGCCGTACCAGCTTTCCTGGTCGTACTCGCCAATGTCGCCGTTCAGGTACTGTACTTCTATTGAATCGTTATCATCCTCAATATTGAGGACTTTAAACTTCAGGTTGTTTTCTACGTCTTTGTACCAACTGCCAATGATGGGGTCTGCTATGGTTGTCATGATAATTACCTCAATGTTTTAAAACAGCTATAAGGGGTATGAATAGAAAGCGGTTAGAAACAATCCTATGCGTTGGGACTTATGGATTTCCTTTGTCCCTTCCATGCCCGCTTTGCATGTTTTATAAAGCCGATTTATTTTTTCGTCCGTGATAGTTATAGAGGATGTGCCGCTTTCTTGCAAGGGTTTGCTGTGCTACGATGCTGGCCTGTTTTAATGTTGAAGCGAGCGGATATAACCATGCAGGAAATATTGATTGGCGGACAAAATGGTATCAAGGTTTTTATGGATGCCGCAATGGGTAACCGGCACGGTATGATCTCCGGGGCAACAGGTACGGGTAAAACCATCACTTTACAAATATTGGCAGAAGGTTTTTCAAAGATCGGAGTTCCAGTTTTTCTTGCTGATATCAAGGGTGATTTATCCGGCATTACGACGGCTGGTAAACCCCACGAAAAAATTACCGAGCGGATTAAACAAATTGATATTGGGGATTATCATCAGCACGGTAGTCCTTCGGTATTTTGGGATATTTTTGGTAAAACTGGACACCCAGTACGTGCCACGATTTCCGATATGGGGCCTTTGCTGCTGAGTAACTTACTGGAACTGAACGACACGCAGACGGGTGTAATGTACAGTTGTTTTAAGATTGCCGACGACAATGGACTGTTATTGCTGGATTTGAAAGACTTACGCGCCTTGTTGGCCTGGGTGGGTAACCAAGAAAAGGAACTGCAAGTTGAGTATGGCAACATTGCCGCTGCCAGTATAGGCTCCATTCAACGGCAACTGCTGGTGCTGGAAGAACAGGGCGCAGAACACTTCTTTGGTGAACCAGCGTTACAGCTTGACGATTTTTTTAAAACGGATCTTTCCGGTAACGGTGTTATCAATATTCTTGATGCTACTGACTTGGTTAGTAAGTCGCCACGCTTATATGCCACATTTCTTTTGTGGCTTTTGTCCGAGCTGTTTGAAAACTTGCCAGAAGTTGGCGATGCTGACCGTCCTAAATTAGTCCTATTTTTTGACGAAGCCCATCTTCTTTTCGACCAAGCACCTAAATCGCTGCTGGATAAAATCGAACAGATTGTCCGGCTAATCCGCTCCAAAGGCGTTGGTGTCTACTTTATCAGCCAAAGCCCGCTTGATGTGCCGGAAGATGTATTGGGGCAATTGGGGCTAAAAATACAACATGCCTTAAGGGCTTATACCCCTAAAGACCAACAAGTTGTTAAAAGTGTTGCCGGGACATTCCGTGCAAATCCCAACATTGATACCGAAACTGCGATTCAGGAATTAAAAACTGGGGAAGCGTTAGTTTCCGTGCTGAATAAGGATGGTAGCCCAGCGCAAGTCGAACGTATTTTGATTCGTCCGCCTGAATCCCAAATTGGGCCAATAACCGAAGAATTGCGAACAGAAATCATGAAACGCTCACCTTTTCATGACCGTTATGACCAGGAAATTGATCGGGAATCGGCTTATGAAATGCTCAAGCAAAAAACCGAACAGCAGAATCAGGAAAAATTAGACGAGCAAGAAGCGAAGAAAGAAAAAAAAGCAGCATCCGGCGGTACACGCCAACGTCAAAGTGTGACGGAGGCGTTACTTAAGAACGCTGCCAGAAGTATCGGCACGACAGTAGGCCGCCAGATAATACGCGGTATTATGGGTTCTTTGATGGGACGGCGCTGATCAGAGGTCAGCTTCTCGTGGTCCAACAGTAAAAAAATTGGTTTTGGCTCAAAAATTAAGTTAAATTGAGACATGTTCGGTTAGGAACAAAATAGCGTTTCATAAGTCGAACTCCGTAGCAATGCGAGATGATAATGAGCGTATTGCTTTTTTAATGTCCATGAAATCTTTACCAACCGTATTGATGCCAATGTAAAGTTTTTAGGGTTCTCGATATTTAAAAGTGAGCCACTCTAAGAAACATCGGTATCAACGCGGACATTCATTAACTGAGAGGGGATAATTATGAAAAAGTTAACAATCGTATCCGCAAGCGCTTTATTATTATTGAGTTTGAGTGCTTTTGCTGAACCGCATCTTGATCAAGCTATTGAACATGCCACCGCAGCGGTTGAGCATGGCAAAATGGGTCATGCCTCGGTGTTGGTTGAACATGCTAAGCCAGCACTAGAACATGCGATGGCCGGTGCGTTAGTCGCAAAAGGTGTGGCAAAATCGCACACGGATAATGCGATAGTCGATTTGGAAGAGGCGATCAAGCACGGCAAAGAAGGGGATGCCCATGCGGGTGTTGCCACAACCTACGCAGAAACCGCCCTGGAGCATTTAAAGGCAGCTAATAAATAAACCGTATATTTCTAGAAAAACGGGCGATAATCGCCCGTTTTTTTTGTCCACTCTAGCCTAAACTTCTTGTTAACCTGCTGATATATAGCAGAACTCATGCTATTTCACACCAACCTTGATGTGATACCATTCCGCAAGTGAATAGCACCACAAAACAACGGAGAACATCAAAAATGAATGAAACCCCACTTCAAACAACACCAGAAACAGACCTTTTTTCCGCAGACTTTCTGCTAGGAAATGTCGGTGCGCCTTTTATAATCGGAGCAGCAGTCGGTTTTTTTGCTAAAAAAATGCTCAAATTCGCCCTTTTTATCGGTGGTGCAGCTATTGTGATGATGTTCGTCGGTGAATATTACAATATCATCAATATTAGTGATGTCCAGCTACAAAGCGCCGCTGAAACTGTGGCGAAAGGAGCCAAAGATTCCGGTAGCTTTTTGGTTGATCGCCTTACTCGTATCACCAGCAAAGGTGTGAGCGCTGCTGGTGGATTTTTTGTAGGGTTTAAGTTTGGTTGAGAAAAAATCTATATAGATTCCAAAATCTATGGGCTATAGATTCGGTCTTGTGAGGTTTGAATTATTTCTGAATTAAAGCCATGCGCATCAATACATTCAATTAGCTTGACTTAAAACTTTAAAATGCCGGAGCAATAAGACTTAATTATATTTCGTGGCAATTCATTAAGGCTGAGACCTTTGCACGACCTCAAGCCCCAAAATGGGTAAAATAAGCCTTTATTCAAGTTCGAGCAATAGCCTATGTCCTGGAAGAACCTAGCCCAAAC
>NZ_JBEBKJ010000028.1:0-40070 GCF_040079455.1 Methyloglobulus sp.
TACCGTTTTTCTGGCTTCTTCTTTTTTTGTTTTCATTGTTTACCTCGGTTTTAGAGATTACTCTCTTAGCCGAGTGTCCGCTAGATTGGGGCAAGATCATAACAAGGCAGGTAATGGAATCGAACACTTTGGCTACGTAGATGGCCGCAGTCAACCGCTAATGCTGTGGGAAGATATTGATGCCGAATCGAAAAATGGCGGCATATCGTCCTGGGATCCAGCATTCCCATTGTCAACTGCGTTAGTACAGGATCTCGGTGCGAACGATAGCTTAAGTTTTGGCAGTTATTTTATTTTTCGAAAATTGGAGCAAAATGTCCAAAGCTTTAAGAGGCGGGAACAAGAAGTTGCGGATTTACTTGACTTCAAAGACAAAGATCAGCGTGAACTAGCCGGTGCAATGATAGTCGGTCGCTTTGAAGATGGTACGCCAGTAACGTTATCAGATGAAGCCAATGATAAAACTCCACCCAACAATTTTAATTACGATGGCGATCTTGGGGTACGCTGCCCCTTTCATGGGCATATCCGAAAAACTAACCCTAGAGGTACAGGAGGCTTTGAAAGCAAACCAGATGAGCGCTTGCACCTAATGGCTCGTCGGGGCATTCCGTTTGAAGATATCGAAAGAAGAGTGCATCCCGATGATTTGCCAGAGGCTGACACTTTGGACGAGTTTAATGAAAAAGTCGCCCCGCTATTGCCAACTGATGGGTTAGGTTTGCTTTTTATGGCGTATAACAACAGTATCGGTAAGCAATTCAAGTTTACCCAACAAGTTTGGGCAAATAATCCTGGTTTCCCCAATCAATTAGGGGAAACGAATTTGGGTATTGATCCTGTCATAGGCCAAGTTAAACAGAAAGTTGAAAACGATGAAAATGTTGGCGATCAAAAGCTTCGAAAAGAATGGGATAATCCTAATTTGTCTGAAGACCAAGTAGTCAGATGTTCATTTGCCGGATTTGTCAAGATGAGGGGAGGGGAGTAATTTTTTTCCCCTAGCCTGACATTTCTAAAAAATTTGTAGTTGCTACTAACATTCATTCTTGTAGGCATCCCCAAAGGGGAGTGAGAGGCTTCCATTATTCAAATTTATTTTTTGGAGCTATATTCATAGACATATCTGTTGTGTGCATGGTTATGTCCAAAGCGAGACGTCACTTCTGGTAGATCGTTAAACACAATGCCCTTCAGGTTTACTCCGGCCTGTGTTAAACGTTTGGCACTTTGCTCCAGTTCACGCATGGGGTGTTCGCCTGATTTTGCAACCATCAAAGTAGCACCTGCCAGTCGTCCAATAATGGATGCGTCGGTAACTGCTAAAATGGGCGGTGAATCAATGATGACATGATCATAATTTTTACTAATACTTGCCAATAAATTACCAAATCGTTCATGTAAAAGTAATTCTGATGTGTTGTGGTACATAGTTCCAGTGGAGATAAAATCCAAATTAACGATTGGTATTCTATGGATGGCTTTATCCAACAAAGGCGGCCAACCTACAGTAGTGTTTAGGATAAGCTCGGAAAGCCCATTTTCTCTGCTTACTCCTAGGGCTTTATTGATGTAACCTTTGCGTAGGTCGCCATCAATTAGCAATATCTTCTTACCTGCATCTGCCAAAACGGCTGCGAGGTTAATGGACACAAAAGTTTTGCCAACTCCTGGGCTTGGGCTGGTTATCATGATTATATTGTTTTGAGCTTCCAAAAATGCAAAATGCAAAGTAGTTCGCAAACTGCGCAAGCTTTCTATGGCTAGATCATCTTTGTTTTGCACGGATAAAATGAGAGGTTCACTGTTTTCTCGCGTGCGGTTTCGTTTAAGTTTTTTGCTGAGCCGTTCTTGAGTCGTACTATGCGGAACAGTTGCGTAAACTGGGATGTGCAGCGTATTTTCGATTAAATCAGGGTCTACTATGCCACGGCGGAATATCCTGCTAATAAAGGATAACGCGACACCAAAAACTAATCCTAAGATGAAAGAAAAAGCCACGATCAGCATTTTTTTCGGCTTAATAGGTAGGTTATTAGGCAATGCGGCATAATCAATCACTCTCAAATCACCGGCGGCACCGGCTTTTGCGACGCGCAAAGTCTGAGCATTGTTAAGCACGGTGGTATACAGCTCGGTATTAATATTAACGTTTCTGGATAACTTTAATATTTCTTGTTGTATTTCCGGCAGGACTTCAATTTTATGATCATGAACACTAATCTGGTTTTTCAATCGGGCAATTTGTTTGTCAACCGCAATAACTGAAGGATACGATTCTGTAAATTTTTGTCTTAAATCTTCTCGTTTCTGCTGCAGTAAGATGATTTCAGTATTAATTTTCTCAGTACTTTCTAAAAGACTTTTCGTTTCTGTATCAAAGTCAATAGAACCTTTTCTAGATCTGAAATCGTTTAACGCTTTTATTGATGCATCCAGTTTTGCTTTAAGCGAGGGCAATTGGTTTTCTAAAAAATCAAGTGTTTTTTGAGCTTCATCTGATTTTTGTCCTATGTTCTGGAGGATATAAATATTAATAATTTCATTTAAGATATTTATACTAGACTCAGGGCTGCTGGATTCGAGCGTTAATTCTAGAATACTTGTAAATTTGCCTTTTTCAGAGACCTGAAAATCTTTTCTAATCTGATTAATTGCATTGGCTTCAGATTGTCGCATGATCGTAAATTGAGTATCTGGCCGGGCTCTTAACATTGAGACAACTATGCTAATGGGTTGCTGCTGGCCATTTAGTTGTTTAATTGCAAGTTTGCCAACTTCACCTGTTAATATTGGTTCATCCTTTCGTACTAATTGGAAAGTGCCATTATTGCCAGCAATTAACAACAATTCTTTATCCAATAAGTCGGAAGGGACGTTTAAAGCCTCAACCTTAATTGATTCTCCTCCCCAAGCATATTGGTTTTGCCCCAATAATTCGCTCGAAACTGTATTGTTCTTATTGTTTTTATCATATCTTTTAGCAATAGCTTCACCAATGACAGGAAAATATTTTGGTTTAGCAATAATATCTAACTTAAGATTTTCAAGAGACAGCCCTAATACAGTTCTTGAATTGATAAGCTCAATTTCAGCTATTCCCTGCGTATCGTTTTTTACCAGCGGCGTTCCCGACTCTAGGGATGCTAGTGATAGAGAATGGGCTTCAATTTGCAACATGGCATCAGCTTTATAGATGGGGGTGTCAATAAGGGCTTTAGCGACACCAAGTGCTAACATTATCAATGTCGTGAATGCAATAAGCCATTTATTGTCAACTAGTGTGGCTAGGATCTCACCTAAATCGATTTTATTGTCGTTCGATAAGTAATCGGCAGAAGAGTTGCTATTATCGGGAATAGTTTTTTGCATTTAATTACAAAACAAAGGTTATTTATATAAAAAGTTAATGTGTTATTTTTAGTGATGTCTCTAGTCTTCTAACGAGAGTGAATTAATGTGCTAGCATTAATATTTATTGGGAGTCTCTTGAAATTTAAAACCTCTGTCTCCCAGCGGGGAAGGGTAGGGATAGAATTTTAAAATCAATAGGTTATGCCTTTAATCATGCCCCTTCCTTGGGGCGATGCATGATAAGGTGACACATCTTAATGGCTAATTGATCGTCTTACCTAGCCTTAATTACCTTGGTAATCAAAATCTCTCTCATATCCGCGACAGGCTAAAAGAACAAAATATTTGATTCAATACTGTCAATTTGGCATCGCTCTAAGGTGCCGCTCTAAATGGTTTGATCTTCAATGAGCCATCGAAGGAGTTCAACAATGTGACAGTGGGCTGAATTTGAGCAATGATTTGATTCCAGCGCATACCTTCTGCACGGTCTACATAAATAACATCGCGAGGTTGTAACGGGAAGCGGTCAGCCAGCAATAAGGCATCGGGTGAAAGGGCATCTAAATGAAATATTTCCGGCTTGCCATTAACAGTGCCGCCTCTAAAAACAAAGATTCGAGCTGCATCAGCCGTTTCTTGGTTTATTCCTCCAGAGTCACTTAGTGCTTCCGTCAAGGTCAATCGACCTTTGTTCATGAAGATACTGCGTGATCTTTGAGTAATATTAGTACCACCAGCAAAGCTATTAACAAGATTAGTTTCACCAATGACGAAAACTTTATTAAATTCTCTGTCTGGGATGTGCAATACGTCACCGCTTTCAAGGAGAACGTTTTGACTAAGATCACCGCCCTCATAAAGAGAAAGCAAATTGATGCTGTAGACCTTATCATTACGCGTTAAGGTTATATTGCGTGAATCAGCTTCGGGCTTTAGCCCACCAGCACCATTGACGGCTTCCAGTACGGTCAAAGGAATGTCCTTTACTACCTGTATGCCTGGCGTGACAACTTCGCCAACGACATAAACTCGCTGGCTTCTATAGCTGGTGACGCGAACATCTAACTGAACTAGCTCAATATATATCGAAAGTTTATTGGTTAATTCTTCTCGAATTTTTTCAACTGTTTTTCCTGCGGCTTGTATTATGCCGACATACGGATAAAAGATATTGCCGTCTTCACCGACGACAGTGCCAGATGCCTCTGCAGAGCGAAACTCCCCTGCGGGGATTGTTAGTTCTGGATGCTCCCACACGGTTATATTGAGGATGTCACGAGGGCCAACCAGATATTGGCTGTAGGGTTCTTTGCTCGGAGTCCCTTTAATTGTATTGGCGCCAATGCGATGGTCAAAATAATGATTGACCACATTGTTTTTCCCTAAGCTTTTGTTGTTAATGTCTTTTTCTAGGTCAACAATCAATTGGGCGGTTATCTGTTTAATGGCCAATTTTTTCAAGATGGTTTTATTGTTTTCCGTAACCGGCATGTCTATGCTCGATTGATCGGAGAATGGACTCATGTGTTGTCCAGGCACAATGGTGCAAGCCAAAAGTTGACTTGTTGTAATCAGGATTAGTAATGCTCTCAATCGCATAAATATAAGTTCCAGCTAATGTGTTTAAGATGCCAAGGCGTAATGGTTTGTAACACTCGTTAATTGTTTGCCATAGTCATTAAGTATGACTTAAATTGTACGCAATTAAGGATAGTATAAATATCCGTATAAATACTTAGGTCTCGTCGATGTAAAAGAATAAGCGCATCAGCGAGTTTTTGCGAAAGTTAAAATGAGATGCATCCGATTTTAACGGGAAAAAAACTTGCCTTTCGCATAGGATAAATTGCCATTGTAGACCCCGTGACCGTCAGCCTTACAAGTTCGTCCTTTGTGTAACGATTGAATCAGTCTAGTTAACTGTTTAATGACCCCCATTATAACTTATGCAACCAATCTGATACACCACGCTCTATTAAATTTAAAGAAGTTGTAAAAGCAGATATATTTTGTCGGTAAGGGTCGGGAATGTCGAAATTTCCCCAATGACCTAGGCGAAAAACTTTACCTTTTGCGGAAGGTTCAAGTTCTTCAATGGCTATTTTGTGAGAAGATTCCATAACTAGGATGAGATTAGCTTTGCGGATCAAATCTTTATTTAATTGATTCGCGCGATAACCTGAAATATCTATGTTTTTAGCCAGCATTAGCTGGCAAGCGTAAGGGTCTGGATGATGTCCAACCAATGCGCCTAAACCAGCAGAGCCAACGATGCTGTGGCCTTTGCCAGAGTCAGAAAGAACTTGCTTTAACAAGCCTTCCGCCATTGGGCTTCTACATATATTTCCTATGCACACGATAAGTATATTTTTAAATAACATCTAATGCTTAAAAATTGCGAGGTTCATTGTTAAAAGAGGATAGCTTCAAAAATAACATAAAATCTGAAACTCCGGCAGTGGAATGTTCTGAAACTGGGGGTTTTATGTGCTAAGAACAGAGTTAAATCAATAATGTTGTGCATTCAAGACAAATGTTGTATAATAAATACAAGGGTTGGGTGTTGTCGCTTCTTTATTGCCTCTTTGTTTTCGCTAGGAGGCTTAACCTGATAATAAGCTTTCCGCCTATTGGTATATAATTAGTTACGTACTTAACCAATTATTTTTCTCACTGAACAAGGATACTATTATGAATAATAAACATTTACTGGCCTTTGCTTTAATAACAAGCATAGGTTTTACCGCTGCCGCGCAAGCAGAAGAGTTCCTTGACAACCGTTGGTATGTCGCGCCTTTCGGTTCGTACGTGAAACCAGGTGGTGATAGAAATTCTAATGTAAAAGGCTACGGTGCTGGCATAGGTTTCGGCAAAATCTTAAATGAACATTTTAATGTTGAGTTGAGAGGTTTTTACAACGGTTTCGATGATGAAACCCCTAGAATTGGGAAAAAAGGTCAATGGGATCTTGCTGGCGGTACTGCGGATCTGCAATATTACTTCTGGCGTGACAAATTCTCCCCTTACACAGTTATTGCGGCAGGCGGCATGAATAGCTATGTCAATGGTAACAGTGGTGTTGGCATCCTTGGTGAAGCCGGAGCGGGTTTCACTTATGAATTCTGTGACAATCTGCTGTTCCGCAGCGACGTACGTTATCGGTACAACAACAACCTGAATGCTCATTTGACACCAGTTGGTGGCACTGATGAATATCATGACATGGTTGTTAACGTAGGCTTTGTTGTTCCTTTAGGTGCTAAACCACAACCAGCAGCGCCTGTTGAGCCTGTTGCCGATTGTTCAACACTCGACTCAGATTCTGATGGAGTAAATGATTGTATAGATACCTGCCCTGGCACAATGGCTGGTAGCAAAGTGAATGCATCAGGTTGCCCATTAAGTCTTGAGTTGAAAGGCGTTAACTTTGAGTATGATTCTGCACGGTTAACCGCTAGTGCAACTGCAATTCTTGATGGTGTTGCTGAAAACCTTATCGCTTACCCACAAAAGAATGATATTGAAGTACGTGGGCATACGAGCAGTGAAGGCAGTAACAGACACAACATGCGTCTTTCACAAAAACGTTCGCAATCTGTTGTTGATTATCTGAGCATGAAAGGCGTGACTAACAGACTGACTGCGCATGGTTATGGTGAAGATATGCCGATTGCTGACAACAGCACAGAAGAAGGCAAATCACAAAACCGTCGTGTTGAATTGGTCTGGGGTAACTAAAGTTACTTGGAAAGCTTATTTAAGCTATCTTAGATGGTATTAAGAAAAAGACCCGCTTTAACGCGGGTTTTTTTTGTCTGAGGAAATCTCTAAAAATATTTAAAAAGCTTAAAAGCCAATGAATAAAATACTGAAATCTTCGAAATTTACAAATAAGCTCCTCGAGTATTCGAACTGGCGCACTCAAATGATTCAAACAATTGAGATGTACCAAAATTGGCGTAAATGCTATAGTTTTGAAGGTGCTAATAGTATTGAAACCATTACCAACATTTTGCAATCATTATCCCAAGACCGGATAACACTCGCTTTTGTCGCCGAGTTTTCTCGCGGCAAGACCGAATTGATTAACGCCCTGTTTTTTGCGGAAACCGGTGTTAGGCTGTTACCTTCCTCCCCTGGTCGAACGACTATGTGTCCTGCTGAATTATTCTTCGACAAAGAAGGCGGTAACTATATACGTTTGCTAGAAATTGAGACGCGCTTAGAAGAAATTCCTTTTTTCGAGTTGAAGAAGGATATTCAACGGTGGAAGCAAATCGACCTTGATCGTACTAATCCTAAGCAAATGCAATCGGCTTTTCAAGAACTGGTGGCTGTTAAGCGGGTGAGCAGGGAAAAAGCCATTGAGTTGGGACTTTTTGATGAAAAAGAAGCGGCTGAACAGGGCATTATAAATCCTGAAACAGTCGAAATTCCGTGTTGGCGTCACGCTTTGATCAGTTTTCCGCATCCATTGTTGCAAGCGGGTTTAGGAATCCTCGATACGCCGGGCTTAAATGCGCTAGGTAGCGAACCTGAATTAACCCTTAGTATGCTACCCAGTGTGCAAGCTGTTGTTTTTGTTATTGCTGCTGATACAGGCGTTACCAAAAGTGATTTGTCGATGTGGAATCTTCACGTTTGTAGGGTTACTAATTCTAACAAGAATGGTCTTGCCGTCGCCATGAATAAAATCGACTCCATGTGGGACGAGCTAAGTGATGAAAGCAGTTATGAACAATCGATCCGAACACAGGTTGAAGCATCTGCGATGACGCTGGGGATTTCTGAAAATTTTATATTTCCAGTATCTGCCAAACAGGCGTTAATCGCAAAAATTAAAGCTGACGATGAGTTATTGAGCCGGAGTAAAATTAATGCCTTAGAGAAATATTTGTCCGAAGATATCATAAATCATCGCCAAAATATCTTGATGGATGTTGTTTTGCGAAATGTTGGTTTTTTGATTAAAGAATCTTTTACATTGACCGAAATAAACTTTGAAAACGATTCGAAACAATTGCACGAGTTTAAAAAGTTAAATTTCGAGAATCAAGACTTGATTAACGAAATGACTCAAACTGCACAACATCAACAAAATGCGTATTTTAGTAATATGGAGCTTTTTAAAGCGACTAGTAATGAATTTCGCAAAAAATTTACTTCATTAATTGAGTCCTTGTCGCCATCTCGATTCGATAAAATTATAAAAATCAATAGAATAGAAATTAGCAGCAGTATTACTACCTATGCCATGAAACAAGGCATAAAAAGACTGTTTGACGACTTACAAAGCCTGTTGCAGGAATGTGTAAGTATTTCAAACGACATGCAAAAATTCATCGTAAGAATTCATACCGAATTCGATACGGAATACGGTTTCAAGGAAATAAAACCACAGTTATTCGTGATAAGTATTTACCAAGCCGAATTAGAGGGGATATTCAACCTCGGCGAGCAATTTCGTATTAGCACTAATACCGCCCTGACAGAAAAAAGCATTGTTGTGCAAAAACTTTACAATACCTTAATCTTTCAGGCTAGGAATACTTTATTCAAAGCAAGAAGAGATGCAATGGTTTGGGGCAACAACGTATTGTCACCTATCAAAAACCAGATACTGGATCATAAAAAACAAATTGAAAACCGTCTGGTGATTTTACTTTCAGCGGGCGAATCAGAAAATAAACTAAACGAAAATATAGCTCGGCTAGAAGGGGAGCTAGAATATCTCTCAAAACAGCGGAATGAGTTGGGTGAAGTCATTGCTACCATGCAACGGGTGAATGGCATTACGGCCTGTCAACTAGGACTTTAATCTCAGCACACCAAGTGACATACCGCTTGGTGTGCTTAACAAATCCGCTAGGTTCGTTTCAAAATTATGCATGCCATTTTAGAATAAAAATTAGTCCCATTGATGTGATATTAAATCGACAAAGCAGTCTTTTCTCCCCGTGTTGACTACCCCGCCTGCCTTCGTCAAGACAACAAATGCAGTCCCCCTTATAAGTCCTACTCATTATTAACTCCTTCCGAATCAGCTATGGATGACAGCCCGGCCAGCTATTGAGTTATGCCATTTTGGTTGGATAACAAATTCTTGCTGGGCGGAGTCTATCGTTGACGCACCAGCGTAATTCCAAATGCCTTGCCCCACGTTCGTATTCATCACAGATATATCTCCAGCATTGGCAGCTTCTGCTAATGATCGGTGTAACGCCTCAAGATTTCACGGCTAATCAATAAATTGTCGCCATGATTTCAAACTAAGCAACACAGATAAGCAAGTTAATAATAATGTACTACAATTTATGCAATACGAGTCACCGATGGTCATCCAATAAATATGAGTACGCGCATGATTACAGCTAACAATCAAAATGATACGAATGAGCTGGGGATGAAAGACTTTTTTTCTGATAAAGACGCTGCAGGATTCTATGAATGGCACGATTGGTCGGCTGAGCAAGGTTTAGAACGGCTGGTTTTTCGGGTTTCTAGGAGTCCTAGATATTTACAAGCCCATTTAGAACGGATTTATTATTGTTTTCAACATGACCTGAAAGAACAGCTTTTCGGTTCCCTCGTCGATTTATTAATTGTCCTAAACAAAGATGGCAAAGCACTAGGTAGACGGATGATTCGGGGTTCTCGATCAAAGTTGACTGAAAATCAGTTTCTTATGCTGGGCGACCAACTCAATAACATCAGTTCGGGCAGAGAACTATTTCCTGATAGCCGTTATTCGGTTTTTTCCAAAGGCTTGCAGTCAGTGGCTGTGTTGGTGCAGACATGATTTTTTTAAAGGTTAAGCTGTGGCTAAAAATAACAAGCCTTTAAAAGTTGCGTTGCATGGTATGGATAGCCGAGCTATTAAAATCATGATGTTGTTTTTGCAAGGGCCGTGCGGTGGCGCAGCTTATGTGGTGAATGCAGAAGATGCTGATGTCGATATTTTTGATGGTGATGGGGCTGATTCAAAAGACTCAATAACAAAGCATTTACAAGAAAATGCACTAAGACCTGTCATTGTTTTATCGTTGTGGGATTTCGTGCAAGAAGGGGTGCTACACGTAGCAAAACCAGCCTCAACGAGCGATATGTTGATGGCTTTAGAGCGAGCCAAAGCACTAGTAGGCATGTTATCAAAAAAAGCTGCCAAAACAGGCCGCCCCTCATCCTTACAAATTGTTGATAAAGTTGAACCGGAGAATTTGCACTATACTTCGGAAAAACTTCATAGGTCTTTAATACCGCAATCTATTGTGGAAGACACGCTACTAGATGTCGACGATTGGTTTGAGTCCAGTTTGAAATAGCTATGGAGAAGGTGGGCTATTGAAAAAAGATTACAAAAAAAGTCGCCGAGGTTGTAATGTCTTTTGCATCGCAAACTCAAGCAAAAAAGCATCGACAATGGATGAGAGAGTTTGAAAAAACAAGAGCTTAAAATGTTTGTGCCTGATAAAGATGAATGCCATAAAACGGCCAAGCATCAAACAGCGATGCGTTTGGATGAAAAAAGTTTTCATAATTATATCGGCGCAATTGAAGATTTTGACGTAAATGACCCTACGCAATTTATAAACGCTCATTACCAGCCAAAGAATTATTATCAGGGTTGTTTCCAAGCTGCTTTTGCAGAAAGCCAAATTTTGATGCTGCAAACCAATTGGTCTCCTATCATTCTTTTTCCACGTACGCACGAAGTTTGGTTTGATGGCGATGATCTTGAATTAAGAGAGCTTGCCGAAAGACCGCTTAATCATAAAACCTTAAAGACAGAAATGGCGGTTGTCCCAGAAGACCTGTCTACGATGAATATAGCCGGTACTTTGGATAAGATTCAAAATATGGATGCTTTTTTATGGAAATTGGCCTGCTGGGCCTCGAAGGGACGCTATCCTGAGTCAATTGAATACAATCTACCTGTTTATTTAAAAAGCTGGCCTAATTTTACTCGGTTACTGATTACGCCTCATGCACTCAGAATTGCAGCTTTACTTATCCAAAGACCTAGAAGCAT
This sequence comes from Methyloglobulus sp., assembly GCF_040079455.1. GTDB lineage: Bacteria > Pseudomonadota > Gammaproteobacteria > Methylococcales > Methylomonadaceae > Methyloglobulus. The sequence continues at coordinate 11,387 of NZ_JBEBKJ010000028.1, forward strand.
GGGTAATTTAGCCCAAGCTCTTGATATTAAACCCCAATATGTTTTTGTGTTTATCAGTGCCGCTCATGCAATTGGGTTGGTTGATCAAGCAAGAAGAACTGCCGATAATCTGGTGCAACCACCGGACATGCCGCCCAGCAAAGATCAGAAGCTGTTGGGTCAACTTATTGGTAAATTGCGCGGAAACGAAGCATAACAGAACATTGAATTTATGAGTCAATATAAAATTATTTTTACCGGTCCTGTAGGTGCTGGAAAAACCACAGCTATACAAGCCATTAGCGATGTACCGCTTATTAAAACCGATGCAACTCCGAGTGACATGACTAAGCTGAGAAAGCCCTCGACGACAGTTGCCATGGATTATGGCATTGTGAATCTTGCCGATGGCGAGAAAATTCACCTCTATGGAACTCCCGGCCAAGAGCGTTTCGATTTTATGTGGGACATATTGACAACTGGGGGAATCGGCTTAGTTTTATTGTTGGATAATACGAGAGCCGATCCGTACAAGGATATGTGGTTCTTTTTGGATGCTTTCAAAAAATATATCGCGGAGACAAGTGTTGCGATTGGTATCACGCAGATGGATATAAGCAATAAACCGACCATTGCCGATTATCATGATCAGTTGCAAATATCAGATTTAAATCCACCAATTTTTGCTGTTGACGCAAGAGTAAAGAACGATGTGTCTTTGTTGGTGCAATCATTGCTCTACTCATTGGATCCAATCTTGGCAGAATAATTATGATTGATTATACGTTAACAGAAGGACTCTATTTGTCTCCCACGCCTGCTGGTGCATATTATGCTGTTTCTTCCAGCGACTCAGACAAGCCTCGTCAATTCATCAGACAGTTGCTCCGGCAACCGGTAACCAAGGCATTGACACTTGACAATCTACATCAATTGACAGGGCTTGATGACCCGCAAGAATGTTTCGAATTACTACATCATTGCCAAAAACTGTGTTGGGTGCAAGGATTGGCGACTGAACTCGAATATCCATCTGATTTACTTGAAAATATATTGCCTGATTTGCTCAGGAATATATCTGAAAGTGGCAAGGTATTATTGGCCGATATGCAGGGTTTTTATCTTGCCAGCAACGGTTTTCCGCACGAGGTAGCCGAAGAGCTATCAGCGCTGAGTGCTGAACTTGCAACCCTTCATGAACGTCGTTCTGGGCTGTTGATGAATAATTTGGGCTTAGCCAGCCATACCTGGGGAATAATTGACGTATTCGGCAACAGTCAGATCGGTTTTTGGCCGCTGTTTATAGGTAGAAATCGTTTCGTCATTGTCATTTCCGGGGTTCCTCATTTTAATCAACCGGAATTTGTTAATTTGGTCTGGGCCTTATCCAAACGTTATGCCATTAATGAAAACTAACTGAATTTATTTTATATCGAAAAGAGGAAAAAATATGCGCGCAGACTTACTCACTTCTGTATTGACAGATTTAAACGGAACTTCCGCAGATATCGAGGCATCAGGTATCATCTCGACGGACGGGTTAATGATTGCATCCGTGTTACCGGTTGGCATGGATGAGGACAGGGTGGGTGCGATGAGTGCCGCCATGCTATCTCTAGGCGATAGGACTGCCCAGGAACTGGCACGGGGTACATTAGAACAGGTATTAATTAAAGGTGCAAAAGGATACGTATTAATGACCTACGCCGGTACGGATGCGGTACTGACGGTTTTGGCCAAACCTAATGCAAAGCTGGGACTAATTTTCCTGGATGTAAAACGTGCGGCTGAGAGCATTGTCGGTTTGCTGGAATAAAACAGAATGCGTTAAATTGACTGTGTTTAAGGTTTCAATATTAGGCTTCGTAATATGGGTAAGCGTCGCTCAAGGTTATGTAGAATCTTTATAAGGGGATCTCTAATAATCCCCTCTCCCTCTGGGAGAGGGCTAGGGTGAGGGAAATGACCACTTGATTTTAAAGCCCTCATCCCAACCTTCTCCCAAAAGGAGAAGGAGCTTTTTGAATTTTTAGAGGTTACCATAAGCTAGCGTTTTCAACGACAACCTATCTGGGTTGCTATCTATCTAAGTAATCTAGACTTTCCCATGTGAGTTATTTGGTTTCGCAAAAATTAGTGTTGCGCGACCTTGGTCGCTCTTTTCTTCGTTGATTTTTGCTAGCCATATGACCCTTCCCCAGGTGGCTGATTCATTGACAAACTGGGGTTATCAACTAACCTTAAATTCGGAGCATACATCGTTTACCTAGTCAAGGACATCATTGCGCTTACAGGTGCGTAGCTGCAAGCTTCCAATTATGTTAAAGGGTTTTTTTAGAGTTCGTTAAAAGTCGCATGAAATGGTAACCGTATTATGGAACAAAATAACATCCAGCCCGAAAGAAAGTATGCAGAAGATTTGCGACCATTGCGGGTGGCACTCTTAGGATTTGAGGCTGTGGATGAGGCATGTTTCATCCGATTTTTTCAAGTTGAGCGGTCTCATCAGCGCAAATACATTGCTGCCAAGTCCTCTGAAAAAGCAAGCAGCGATATTCTTCTGGTTAATTACGATAATCCAGCAGCACTAGGAGAAAGAGACGTGCTTGCGGACGCGCAACCTCATGCTCAAGTGGTAGCGGCAAGCCGTGGACCTTTGATTGAACCGCCGACTTACCATATTCGTGGAATGTTGTTTGCCGCAAGGGTATTAACAACGCTTGATAAAGTTCCTGTAGCCACATGTACTGAATTGGCTGTAGTTGAACCTAAGCTGCAACAGGCTGCACATCCTGAACAACAACTTGTCGGAGTTTCTAGGCCACAAGTTGCAGAGACGCGTTTGCCACAAGTTAATACAATCGTTGCGGATGCAGATAAGCCGATACCCGTTGTAACAATACCAACAGTGGCTACCCACGACAAAGCAGGCTACCGTGCATTGGTGGTGGATGATAGCGTTGCTATTCAAAAATCATTAGAACTTAATCTTGTCACCCTACCACAAATGGGCGTGATTGACTTTGCCGATAGCGGTGAAAGTGCATTAGAGAAAGCTGACGCCGTGCAATACGATCTCATTTTTCTGGACGTTATGATGCCGGGCATTGATGGTTACGAAACTTGCATACGTTTGCGGAAAAAACCAGAGTACAAAAAAACTCCCATCATCATGGTGTCAGGTAAAACCTCGCCATTAGATGAAGTTAAAGGGGTCATGGCCGGCTGTACAACTTACCTGACAAAACCGGTGCAACAGGAAGCGTTCCAAAAACTCAGTATCAGGGTGCTGTCTTGGTTGGAAAAGAAAAAGACGGCTTAATGATCCTTGTTTTCCTATTTAAAAGTCTATATTTGACAATTGTTTAACTCAACTAACTAAGGTAATTTCATGGCCATACAAAAAATTTTAATCTGCGATGATTCTCAAACCGATTTAATGAATCTAAAAAATGCCTTGCAAGCCACCAATTGTGTGCTGATTACTGCGAGCAACGGAGAAGAGGCTATTAAAAAAGCCAAATCGGAAAAACCTGACGTAATCTTTTTGGATATTGTGATGCCTGGAATGGATGGTTATGCCGCTTGCCGTAGCTTGCGTGATGACCCAGAAACCAAGCATATTCCGGTTATTTTTGTCAGCAGTAAACATCAGAAAGCTGACCGCGTCTGGGCTCAAATGCAGGGCGCGAAGGATCTAATTTCTAAACCTTATGAGTCAAAAGAAATCACTGACAAACTCGGTGCGCTTTAATTCCGCGTTGTCTTTAACAGTTAATACCGGGTAGCGAGCAATGCAAGAAAATAAATTTAAAGAGATAGAACTTGCCAGTGCTGACGTTCCTGCTGCGCAGCATTCAGAAGCTGCTGTAAGAGACGAACCCGAAGCGAAAGTAGACCCTGTTTTCGGCATTCATATCGGGAGTCTGGGGTTTTTAGTGTCTACCGCTAAATATTGTGAAGTGCTGGATAAAATACAAGTCAATCCACTGCCTAATATCCATCCCTGGGTAAGTGGAATACTCAATTTGCGTGGAAATCTAGTGCCAGTTTTCGATCTACGCATGCTGCTGGAAGAAGGGGCAGGCGATAATAAAAAGCGTCGTTTATTTGCCGTTGATCGCGACGATAAAGCACTAGCCTTATGGATAGACAGTTTTCCAGAGATTAAGGACCGAGCTACTTTGCAGGCTCTTAAAGAATTACCCTCATTACCGCAACTTTTGCAGCGATTTATTATCGGTGCCTATGAACACCAAGGGCAAATTTGGCTTGATGTTAAATTTGAAGACCTGTTCAAAACCTTAGGACGTCATCAGTACGAAACCGAAGAGATGGCAATATGAAAAACATTTTTCAGATTACACCGAGAAACGGTGTCGATGATTTTGTTGCCGTCATTGAAGAGCTGGCCGATCAATCCGCGCAAGCAGGCTACTATGGTCTCCAAGATGCAAATCTAGTGCTGGCTGAAGCTATACGGGAATTGCAGTTAGACGAAGGATTTCAATCGGATGCCGATTTATCGGCCTTGGTTGCCGCTTGGGGGCAATTGATTGAAAAATTCAGCGACGCGCCTGACCAAACTGCTAAAGCTATGATCAGCTATCTTCGTCATCCATGTCTAAAAATTCCTATGGCGGACGATGAGTTCAATATGCTTGAACAACAGCTTTTTAGTGACGCAAATGCTGCGGTTGATGCTAATGAATCTCTAGGCGAGCTTGAAACAAACGCCGCCGATAAAGCGTCAGACTTATCTGAACAGTGCCTGATAAATGAACAAATCATCATCATTGAACAGCTTGCCGATCAAACTGCATATGAAGGCTTATACGGGTTACAGGATGCAAATCTGCTATTAGCCGAGGCCCTACGCGAAATGGTTAATGAAGGCCCAGCAAATGTTGATGCTGATTTTATAAAAGCGCTTTCCGGATGGGCGGGACTGATAGGGAGTTATCGTGAAGAGCCTAAGAGAGGGGCTGAGGCAATCATTAATCTCCTTCGTCATCCTGTGCTAAAAATATCGATGGGAGATGATGAATTTGCAATGCTGCGAGAGCAGCTTGCAACAGAAGTTTCCGTAAATGAATTCGCTCAGGAAGTTTCGGGTAGTGATGATCCCGCTGAGTTGGAGACTTTTGCCGTTCATCATGGCAATCCCAAAGACGGTGAGCATACTGGTTCGGTATCCCGTGTTGCACAAGAGCTTGTGGATTTATTGCTGCTGGAGGCTGAGCAAGTTCGTTTTTACCTACAAGGTATAAGTATCGGCGATAACGAGTCGATGTTGAATGGATTGCAAGATGCCGGGGAAGAATTAGAGCGTTTTGCCAATATGGCTAAAACCGTAGGATTTGAAGGGTTGGCGCAAGTTAGTACCCATATTATCTTGAATATTCAACGTTTTATTGAAGATATAGATGATTTTACCAGTGAACGCTATGATCTTCTATTGGAATGGATAAGTCAGGTTCAAGAATATTTACCCTCATTCCATGAAAGCAACGCCGGGCAATTGATTGTAGCGGGATTAACTGATGAACAATGGGCTTTGTCCATGTCATTCGAAGAACTGGCGGCTATTTTGCTGCAAATTCGCACTGAAAGCACAGAGGTAGGCAATCAAACCGAAACTGCTCGTGTGGAAACTGCTACTGATGAAGACATTTCTCTTGCCTTGCCAGATGATGTCAATCACGAACTGCTGGATCTTCTATTGCAAGAACTGCCAGTGCATACACGGCAATTTTCTGAAGCTGTGCAACGGATGCAATCGGGGGGTAGCGAGCAGGATGTAGAAGTGGCACAAAGAGCCGCACATACACTGAAAGGTTCGGCGAACACCGTCGGCATCAAAGGTATTGCCGTATTGACTCACCATCTGGAAGATATTCTGATCGCTTGCGCCAGCGAGCAAAAACTCCCTGGGCGTGGCTTAGCTAATTCGCTTATTAATGCGTCTGATTGTTTGGAAAGCATGAGCGAGGCACTTTTGAGTTCTGGTTCTTCGCCTCATGATGCAAAAGCGGTGTTACAGGAGATTCTCGATTGGGCGAACCGGATTGATAAAGAAGGAATCCCAGATTCGGAAGTAGACGAAAACTTAGCTGAAACTCAAATAAGCTCAGGAAATACAACTGAGGCAGTTGAGAAATTAGCTCCAGAACAATCGCAAGCTACTTTTGTTCGGGTTGCTGCCGAGCAGGTCGAGACCCTATTCAGAATTTCCGGCGAGAGCATTATCCTTAACAGTCAGGCGCATGAAAGCATTCGTCGGATGAAAAAACAGATGCAAACCATGCAAATTCAGTTCGCCCTGTTGCAGCAGTTAGGTGCGGAACTGGAACAGTTGATTGATCTTAAAGATTTGACGGGGCGTTCTTTCGGTGCGGTCGGCACAGGCTTCGATGCACTGGAAATGGATCAGTACAACGAATTGCATACTGCTAGCCGACGTATGGCCGAGGCTGCAATTGATGCTAAGGAAATCAGTCAGGATGTTGGAAAAGAGCTGGATAAAATGTATGAAGTGTTAGATGACCAGCAACGTTTAGTCATTAATGTGCAGGAAGTGGTCATGCAAACCCGTTTGGTGTCTATCGCCACGATTGCTCCACGTCTGCAAAGAAGCTTAAGGCAGACCTGCCGCATGACCGAAAAACAAAGCGAGCTGGTGTTGGTTGGTGAAAATATCCTGATCGACGGCGATACTCTCAACGCGATGGTTGATCCATTGATGCATATCTTGCGTAATGCCGTCGATCACGGTATCGAAAGTACGGATGAACGTTTGGCTCAGGGAAAATTAAGTAGCGGACGGATTAGTTTCGAGTTCGACCGTGAAGGCAATAACATTCTGGTGCGCTGCCGCGACGATGGTCGTGGCTTGGATTATGGCGCTATTCGTGCCGCCGCTGAAAAGCGTGGACTGCTTAAACCGGATGAAGACATGTCCGAAGAAGAGTTAAGGCGTTTCATTTTAAGGCCCAATTTTTCTTCACGCACTGTTTCGACGCAGACCTCAGGGCGTGGCGTGGGTTTGGATGCCGTACGTGCACAAATCGTTAACATGGGCGGGACGCTTACATTGGATTCCGTGCAAGGGCAGGGCATGACTATTGAGCTACGAGTTCCCTTGCCGCTCAGTATGACTTACGCATTGTTAACCCACGTAGGTCGTTACCGGGTAGCAATTGCCAACAAAGGTATCGCTCAGATTGTCTATTCTGCAGCGGGCGAAGTCGTTATAGAAGGTGACAAAGAATTCCTCTTGTTGGACGGTGTTACTTACCCTGCGACAAGATTAATGGATCTATTGCACGTTCCCGATCACCGTAAAAGCCAGCGCACATATGGTGCAATTTTGCTGGTTCAGAACGATGATAAAACGACGGCTGTTTTGATTGATGCCATTAACGACAGTATGGATGTTGTGATAAAAAGCATGGGGCATTATATCGGTAAGATTCCAGGTTACATTGGCGCCACCATATTAGGTGATGGCACAGTAACGCCCGTGTTGGATATTCCAGAACTGCTTAGAGTGCCGATTCGTGCGGTAAAGGGTGTTTATGCCGAGCCGATAGATATGGACGAACCCGATTCTATGCTGCCGACGGCCTTGGTGGTGGATGATTCCCTGAGTCAGCGCCGCGCCCTCGAACAGCTTTTGAGCGATGCCGGTTACCGTGTGCGTACCGCACGCGACGGTATAGAGGCGGCGGAAATCCTCGTGCAATTCCAGCCTGATGTTATTCTCACTGACTTAGAAATGCCACGCATGAACGGTATTGAGTTGGCGGCGCACATTCGTACCCAAGAAAAAATCAGATCATTACCGGTGATTATGATTACTTCCAGAACCACACAAAAACACCGTCAAATGGCTGAGGAAGCCGGTGTCAATGCGTATTTCAGCAAACCCGTGCGTGACGAAGATCTGCTAGTAAAGATGCAAATCTTGATGGAACTGGCGGCAGAAAAAAAAGGAAAGCGCTTGATTGGTTAGCCACAGGGCCCACGCGTGTATAAGGGGCGCTGTGTGTGCGTACTATAAAGCTCAAGCATTATTTCCAGCCCGATGCCGAAGCGATAAAGAATTTTTTACAATCATTGCCCCAAAGCTTATTGACCAAAGGAAACGACAACCATGAAACAATTTATTGACAACCTATTTAGCGGACTTCTGCTATGGCAGAAGTTCCTTATATTAGGTATTATCGCCATCATTCTGGCATTGATCCCGTTCGGTTTTTATGTTGCTGACTCGCAAAAGCTCATCGCGGTAGCTCAACACGAACTCGAAGGTATCAAGCCGTCGAGCGTGATGCAAAAAATAGTGCAATTGACCCAGCAACACCGTGACTTGTCATCACTTATTTTAGCGGGAGGGACCGCCAACAGAGCGGAACTCGAAGCGAAGGAAAAGGAAATCGCCGATACTATTGCAACTATGGATACCGTGATTAAAGGCAAAATCAGCAATAAGGTGCTTGCAAAAGACTGGCTTGCGGCCAAGCAGCACTGGCAAGCCCTGCTGGAGCCGGTTGAAAATGCCAACATTCCCGTACAGCAAAACTTTAAAATGCACACTGATTTAATTGATGAATTCTTTGTTATAACAGAAGAAATTGCCGATATTTCTGAGCTTTCGTTGGATCCTGAAGCAGACTCTTATTTCATGATGCGATCAACTTTATTTGCAACGCCTAAATTGGCTGAGGCACTAGGTAAAGTGCGTGCATTGGGCGCGGTAATGTTGGCGCAAAAACAAGCCAACGCCACTGATTTAGCAGCAATTAATTCATATGTGTCATTAGCAAAAGAAAATAAGCAGGAAGCCTTAGCGCAAGTGCAAAAATCTTTGAATATCAACCCCAACACTAAGACTAAATTGCAATCTTTAGCTACAAACACTTTTAACCTAGTTGATAATGTTATTAAGTTAACGGAAGATGAAGTTTTAAATAAACAATCGGTTAGCTATGATTCAAAAGCGTATTTCGATGCTTATTCGGCTAGTATCAACAGTATTTTCGATCTAAATGTGCAGTCTTTGGCTCAGTTACAACAAATGATTGAAGATAGAAAAAACCAGTTGACTACTCAGCTACTTTTGGTTGCTGCTGGTATTTTATTACTATTCCTCTTCGGTATAGCTGTCGTTTACTTAATTGCGCAGAGTATTACCCGTCCGGTGGATCATTTGCTTGACGTTATGCAGAAGTTGGCGGCTGGTGACAACACGGTGCGTTCTAATATTCAGACCTTCGATGAGGTCGGTTTTTTGGGTCGCCAGTTCGACAGCATGGTGAATCAGCGTGAAATGGTCAATTCCAAAATACAGCAGGAAAACGAGGTACTCAACAACTCGATTATTGAGCTATTGCAAGGGGTTGCGAAACTTGCGCAAAAAGATTTGACGGTGAAAGTACCGGTGGCTGAAGACGTTACCGGTTCAGTATCGGACGCTTTGAATTTACTCTCCGATGAAACTGCCAAAGTTTTGAACAGGGTAGTGCAGATCGCCGGAGACGTATCCAAGGTATCGCAACAAGTAAAATTACAGTCCGATAACGTAATTAGTATCGCTGCAGAAGAAAAACGCGAGGTGGAACAGTCCGCCGTTGAACTCAGTGCGGCATCTGACGTGATGCTGGATATCGCTAAATTAGCGTTGTCTTGCAATCAAGCAGCGGCGAAAGCCATCCAAAACACTGATAAAGCACAACAGACCGTATTGGGGACAGTGCAAGGTATCACGGCTATTCGCGATACCATCCGTGAAACTGAAAAACGGATTAAGCGTCTTGGTGAAAGATCGCAAGAAATCGGTAACGTGGTAACCATTATCAACAGCATCGCTGAACGTACCCATATTCTTGCCTTGAACGCTTCGATGCACGCGGCCTCAGCCGGTGAAGCAGGTAGGGGTTTTGCGGTTGTTGCGAACGAAGTACAAAAGCTTGCAGAAAACGCTCGCGAGGCGACTCAGCAGATTTCTGGATTGGTTAATAATATCCAGGTTGAAACAGCCGATACTGTGACAACCATGAACGACGCTATCAGTCAGGTGGTGCAGGGAACGACACTCGCTCAACAGGCCGGTAATGAAATGCGCGAAACCCGCGACACCACTGCCGATCTGGTGCAATTGGTGCAACGCATCGCCGACAACTCCAAAACACAGGCGGAAACTTCTCAAAAGTTGCGGGAACGTGCGCTGCAAATCCAAAAAACTAACGAGCAAACTTTCCAGCAGTTACAGGAACAAGGCGTTCAAACCGAACGGTTGGTGGGTTATTCCGGTGATCTGGTGGCATCTGTCGGCGTATTTACCCTGCCAAAAATAAGGGAAGTTAATGCTTAAGAGAACCTCTAAAAATCCTCGCTACGCTCTCCCTCTGGGCATAAGTATCTACCCCTTCTCCCTTGAGGGAGAAGGTCGGGATGAGGGGGATATAAACAGTTGATCTTATTCTCCTCACCCCAACCCTCTCCAGCAGGAGAGGGGGGCTTGATGATTTGGCAACCCATTGTTTTTGTTATATTGAAAAGTTGTGTAGATACTTATGCCCTCTGGGAGAGGGCTAGGGTGAGGGTTGTAAATGCTTGATTTTAAATCCCTCATCCCTACCTTCGCCCACAGGGAGAAGGGGCTTTTTGAATTATTAGAGATTCCATTAAGTAGCAAGTGGGTCAAATTAGGCGTATTGGAATCTGGATTAGTCATAATCTTGTCAATGTCGGATTTCAACGGTACATCTGGCCTTTGGAATGCAAGCAAGTCATTTAATTTTTATTTACATATATTTTTAGGAGCATAAAGATGGAAAATTATAGTATTTCTCTGGTTGTGATTTCCTACGTCATGTCAGTGATAGGATCTTTAATGGCTTTAACAGTGACGCGAGCCGCACTTAATAGAGCATCTGATAGTCGTGGAGGACTGCTCTTTTTAGCGGCGCTATGCTTAGGTGGCGTGGGTATTTGGTCAATGCACTTCATCGGTATGTTGGCATTCAATATGAATGAGATGATAATGAACTTCAATTGGGGGCTTACCGCGCTCTCTTTTGTTGTCGGTGTCGGCGTGGTTTATATTGGTTTACTGGTGATGGGTATAGGTGAACTTAAGTTGTTCAAGTTAATTCTGGCAGGCGTTTTTGTGGGTTGTGGTGTTGCGGGTATGCATTACACTGGCATGTTAGCCATGGAGATGCAGGCTGATGTTCAATGGAATTGGACAATTATTGCAATCTCGATTGGCATTGCAGTCGCCGCTGCCATTGTCGCGCTGTGGTTGGCTATTAACGTAAAGCAGATGTGGCAGATAATAGTTAGTGCTCTGGTTATGGGTGTTGCAGTTTGCGGTATGCATTATACTGGTATGGCTGCCGCAAATTTTGCGCCCAACGCCGCTCTGCCGTTTGTTGAACCCATGATTACGTCCACTTCCTTTTTTACAGCCACTATTGCTACGCTAGATATCGTGATTGTGATAATTGCGATGGTAGTGACAATGCAAGAAGGGAACAAACGCAGATTTACTACTGTTTAGCAGGCGCAAGGTAGGTATTTGCACAAATGCCTACTTTAGCGGGCGCGGGGTCAAACCCAATGCCGTTAAGTTAAGGTAGCCTCTAAGAATTCAAAAAGCCCCTTCTCCCTTTGGGAGAAGGTTGGGATGAGGGGGGAATATAAACAGTTGATTTTATTCTCCTCACCCCAACCCTCTCCAGCAGGAGAGGGAGTCCGTTGCTTTTCCAACTCGTTGTTTTTATTGCGTCGAAAAGTTGTGTAGATACTTATGCCCAGAGGGGGAGGGGATTTTTAGAGTCCCCTTAAGTGATTCAGTCCTTTCTCTCTTGCTGGAGAGGGAGTTTTTTCCTAATTTAACGACATTGGGTTTGAACCCCATCCCAATCTCGCTGGCTTTCCGTTACTTGAAGAAATCAGCAAAGGGGTCGTCAGGATCAAAGTTAGGGTCAAGGTTAATCGGACTAGTAGGTTCAGGTTCAGGCTGTGTCACCAATAAGCCTGCAAGTTCAGTCAGGCGCATCGGTTTATGGATGCCATAACCTTGGGCATAATCTACGCCAATCTCCTTCAAAATGGCGTGGATGGTCATATTTTCAACATATTCTGCAATGGTTTGTAGGTCAAGTGAGTGGGCGATTTCATTCATGGAGTTGACCATAACGACATCAGTTGGACTGTTGGCGATGTCTTTAATGAAAGAACCGTCAATTTTTAGGTAATCAACATCCAGGCTTTTCAAATACGAGTACGAAGAATAGCCCGTACCAAAATCATCTAAAGAAAATTTACAACCAAATTGCTTAATTTCCTTAATGAATCGTTTAGTGAAAACTAGGCTGCCTGCGGCCACGGTTTCCGTAACTTCGAAAGTAATTTTTTCTCCAGGCACGTCCTGCACAGACAACCGATCTTTGAGGAAGGTCAGGAAATCTTCGGAATTGAGGGACTGACCTGATAAGTTGATTGCGAAACCACCGATTTTTTCAAAGCTTTCCCTGTTTTGCACAATCCATGTGAATACATGCTCAACGATCCAGCGGTCAATTTCGGGCATACGCTGGCAACGTTCAACGGCAGGAATGAATTTATCGGGGACGATAATATTGCCGACCTCATCTATTACACCGAGCAGGATTTCATAATGGGAATGGTTGTTTCTTTCCGTATTTATGGGGGCAATCATCTGGCAACGGGCAAATAGACGATTTTCGGAAAATATCCGGTCAATGCGGCCAGCCCATTCATGAATGTCGGTTTGCGTCTTTAGGGTTTCATCGTTTTCTTGATAAACACGGATTCGGTTATGACCCGAACGTTTTGCAGAAATATTGACAGAATCGGCTTTTTGCAGAAGTTCCTCTGCATTGTATGCTCCTTCGATAACAGGGACTAAACCGATGGTGACACTGATTGTGTAGCTTTTATCATCCCAAACAAAGTTTGCCTTGTTGATCAGGTTACGAATAATTTTGGCGGTTTCGTAGCCTTCATCGGAAGAATAGTTCTTTAACAGAATACCGAAGGTTTTGTCGCCAAGTCGGGATATTATCGCCTTTTTTCCAAGCTCATTACTCATTAATTGCGCCACCTGTGATAGTAGCTGGTCGCCGCCAACTAAGCCACACACATTGGTAATAACCCGAAAATCTTCTATTTCCAGGTAACAGAGGACATGTGATGCGTTTTTAAAATCGTTTAATTGCTCTTTGAGCAGATTGATGAAGCGTTTACGGTTAGGCAAATTGGTGACCGGATCGTGGGATACACTATGTATGAGCTTTTCTTGCATTTGCTGCAACATAGAGGTGGTGGCACGATCCATTAACGGTTCGTCGAGGTTTTCAATTTTATTGACAGCACCGCTTTGCAAGAGGTCGGCCAGTTCGCTACGGGTGAATTCTTGCTTTTTATAACCGTCTCGATTGACAAACACGTAGATGGAGGGAGATGCACCAATCCACGCCAGTTTTAGCGGCTCAAAAGCTTCTTTTTCGAGAGAAAAGGTAAACCAATCCCCCCTTTCAAATTGGCTTACCTGAAGAAGCCAACTATCTGCTATGAATTCATTAGTTGTTTCTGTTTCTGTGGCTTTGCGTTCAACCAGAATGTAGTCAACGGATTTTCTAATCCGAGGATTACCCATACCCAATAACGTAGTTCTTAATTCTTCTATGACTTTGCTATGCAAAAAAGGGTTGGTACAAACAGCCCCTAACTTACTATTAATAAATTCCAATTCCATCTCAACCATGCCAATTTGTTCATCGGTAAGTTGTTCCAAGCCAGAATACCATGTCACGAGCTTATCAAGCACTTCTAGGTATTTCAGTGGCTCCGTGGTGTCATCATTATTCAATTCTGTGATAACGAGAAGATGCTGCCAACCGGAGTCAAGCAATAACGGGATAACACTGGGTATAGATTTGCCCGCTAACCGGTTATCTATTTCATGCTGAATTTTCTGCCTTGCCTGTTCAAGCTTTTGTTTGCCTTCGTAGATTTCGATAACTCGGCGGATATTCAGCTCTTTGGACTTGGCAATAGGCACAGAAATTTCTTTCAGTTCTTCATTAGCTTTTGCAAAGACATTTGGATTGTCAATTGATCCCTCCGCAATTCTGGACATCAGTTGATCCAGTATTTGCTTGATCTTGGTGTTTTTTATAACCCTGTTTTCATTGACAGCACTGTCTAACGAGGACAATTGATTTAAAAGGTTGCGAGCAGGGTGGCTTTCGGAATCTAAAAAATTAGCATCCTGCAAGGTTAATGACATCAGGGGTAACTTGATGGTTTCTAGATACGATTTAATGTTGGGTGTAAGCGCTACTTCATTTAAAAGTGCCTGGAAAAGCTGATCATAGACATCCAGCTTGGTTTTATCTGTTGGTGAAAACTCTTTAGAACCAAAGTATTCGGATGAAGATAAGGCTTCTTCAAGCTGTTCTTGAAGTAGGGTAGAGGCATTTTGGGGCAGTTGTTGTACGGATTTGCTTACTTGAAGTTTTGCGAGAGCTGCTAAAAGTTCATCAGGCGAATACTCGACACCGCTATATTGGTTGGTCGTTTCAATCCCTGTGTTTCGTAATGCGGCTGTGTTCGTTTGCCCTGCGGATAGGCTTTGGTTGATAAGGTTAAACAGTTTGCTTGCTGTTTGGGTAACGGGCTGGTTGTAGCTTGGACGAGAAAGCGGAGAAGCTGGAGTCGAAAGGCTATATGACTCAGGGTAGAAATAAGCATCGTTGTCAAATGTTGGCAACTGATGGCCTTGCGTTGAGGCACCGGGGAAAGTGCTTGTGTCCTTTTTAGAGCTCGTTGGGTAGTTCTTTTTCCAGACGATATCCTGGGCAATCTCGTTAGGTGCGCCATGCTCAACCAGAAGCGCATCAAAGGTTTTGTACAAAGAGGATAAATGCTCGGTTAAGGTGATCTGGAAAGCTTTATAGAGCGTTTTCCTTGCGGCATTACTTTCTTCTGTACCCGCGATTTCTTTACGAAAACTATCACACAATTTCTCTGGGCCAATGGGGTTTTTGATGAGATAGCGGGGGAAACAGGTAATATAGCTTAACTTGAGATCCAGTTGATAAAGCTGGGTTTTGTACTGGGCATTAATCTTCCTTGTCAGAGAAGAAAAATCTAACCAATCCTCGAAAACATTCTTTTCAACCAGAGACAGGTTGGTCCCAAATGCATTTCCCTCATTTTCCTCGTCTTGATCGCTAGTAAAATCAATGTCAGCGGTAACTGCATGGCAAAAACCGTTAATGAGCGAGTCTTTATTCAATCTCAAAACCGATATTAAATTGGATTGTGCCGCTACATCTTTGAAGTTTTGAGCAAATTCAGGGGATTTATCAAGTTGGTCTTCGGCGACATTAAAAAATTTACGAATAAGTACGGGTAGATTTTTATCCAGCATTTCCTTGAAGGCTTGCTTGAATCGTTCCTGGTTTGGTGACGGTAGAAAAACCCCAGGGTCTTTGGAGTATGCTGCAATAGAACCCGCATTAGCGGTTTTCATTAAGGCATCGTACATTGAGTCTGAGATGTTATCGAAAGCGACACCAACACCATCTTCACCAACTCGAGCGATTTGCGCGTCGATTTGAAAATATTCTTTGCCAGAGTCGGTGACTGCGGAAAAATAAATCTTGGCATTTTTGTCTTTCTGCAATGCCATTGTAGTAGGCTGGGTAAGTTGCAAAAACAGCCCTTGTTCACAAAAATCTAGGATTGCACATTCCGTTGAGGTATTTTCCCCAATGGTTAGCACCGCCTCAACTTTTGTATCGTGACGGTTATAACGACGTTTTTCTGAAGGTTTATCTGAAGTTGCCATGAGGTCTGGCTATAGCCACTACACATTTGATAAATTGCATACGTTAATTATGCCTTAAGTTTAGAAGGAAAAGTGAATGTTTGTAGGTTTTTACGTGTCCAAAACCAAAATTTTTGTTCAGAGTAAATTCAGAATGCCCCAAAAAATAAAAATTGCAAGTCATGAGCCGTTTCTGAAAAATACTTGCTCAGGAAACTGCATGGTCATGCAATGCAGGCTACCGTATTGATAAACTAACGGACGGCATGGGGTTGGGATAATTTTATGGTCAGGGAAGCAGGCTGCTAGACGTTCCATGGCAATAGCATCCATGGGGTCATCATAAGAAGGAACCATAATGGCATTGTTGATAATAAGAAAATTAGCGTAATTAGCTGGTAAACGCTGGCCTTCTTCGTCAAAAATGGGTTTTGGCATCGGCAGGGCAACTAATTCATAAGGATTTTTGTCTCGTGTACGAAACGCTTGTAGTTGGGCTTCCATGCGTTTTAAGCTATGGTAATGGTGATCATTGCTGTCATCACAGCTGGTGTAAGCGATGGTCGTTGCCGAGCAGAACCGCGCCAGTGTGTCGATATGGGCATCGGTATCATCACCAGCCAAGTTATCTTGATCCACCCACAACACACGCTTTGCGCCTAAATGCAGTAACAATTGCTGTTCAATTTCAGGCTGAGACAGGTCTTTGTTTCTATTGGGATTTAGTAGGCATTGTCGGGTGGTCATGACAGTATCAATACCGTCACTTTCTACACTGCCGCCTTCCAAAATAAAATCAACATCCTGATGGCTGACACCCTTGAATGGGTTATGCGTCAATAACTTATGGTCAAGTGCATTGTCCTCATGATGTGGATATTTGTTGCCCCAGCCATTAAAACGAAAGTTGAGCAGTTGCGGTAGCCCATCATTTTCCACGGTGAGAAACACGGTATCCCGTACCCAAGTATCGTTTACGGTGGCTTGAATGTAGTCAATATTGTGGTCGCTATGCAGCAGGGCTTTGATGTGTAACTGATGACTGTCATCGTGGCAAACGATAATCAGTTTTTGCTGTTGAGTAATTGTTTTGGCGATAAAGCTATAGGTTTCTTCAATCGATTCAAGACGATTATTGAAGTCACCTGATTTATGTGGCCAAGCGATTAATATTGCGGATTGTTTTTCCCATTCGGCTGGAAAGCGGATCATTGGTTTTTGTTTCCTGTAGTTAACATTTCTCTGGCATGAGCGCGGGTGTTTTCGGTGATGGTCACGCCGCCTAACATTCTTGCGATTTCTTCGACACGTTCTTCGTTTTCAAGCAACCTGACCGTAGACGAAGTGATGTCAGTTTGATTGTTTTTTTCCACGTAAAGATGGTGATGCGCTTGTGCTGCGACTTGCGGTAAATGGGTCACGCACAGCACTTGCCGTCCAAGTCCCAGGCTACGCAATTTTTGTCCGACGATTTCAGCGATGCCGCCGCCGATGCCGGAGTCAACTTCATCAAAAATCATGGTCGGAGTGGTGTTGTCGTTGGAGGTGGTGACTTGAATTGCTAAGCTGATGCGGGACAACTCGCCGCCAGAAGCCACTTTAGCCAAAGGTTTGGGCGGTAAGCCTGGATTGGCACAGACCAGAAATTCAATTTTATCTTTGCCGTTCAGTTTAGGGGCAATGTCCGCCAATGCGGAGCAATCAACTAGGAATTCGCCTTGCGGCATACCTAATTCTTTAACCATTGCCGATATTTGTTGCTGGAGTTTTGTACCTTGTTGGCGACGCATTAATGAGAGTTCAGAAGCAAGCTTTTGGTATTGCTTGAGTAATTCCTCGGTCTGTAAGCTAAGTGCAGCTATGCGTTCACCGCTATGGGTTACGCTATGCAGTTCACGTTCGAGATTTCCCGCCAGTTCAGGTAATTCTTCTGGATTGACGTGATGTTTACGGCTGAGTTTTTGGATTATGCCGATCTGATTTTCCAGAATCGCCATGCGTCCTGGATCGGCTTCCTGAGTTTTGATAAACCGCCGCAATTGCAGCGCGGCTTCTTCCGTTTGGATTTGCGCTTCTGAAAGCATGGCACTGATATTGTTCAGTTCCGGCACATATCGGGCAATCTGGGTGATTTCACTGACACTTTGGTTAAGCATCTGGTTGACCGAAAGTTGGTCGTTCTCATACAGGCTGTCAACTTGCCGCTGCCCGATGGCGAGTATATTTTCAAGGTTAGCCAGTTTGTCGTGTTCTTCCGATAGAACCGTGTAATTGTAATTTTGCAAATCAAGGTGCTGCAATTCTTCAATTTGGTAACGCAAGAATTCTTCCCGTTGCGACTGGTCGGTGTTGGCTTTCTTCAGGTTTTCCAGTTCTTTATTAACTTTATGCCATTGTCGATAACAATCGTTTACCTTATCCAATAAAGGTTGGTTTTTTGCAAAAGCATCCAGTAAACGGCGTTGCTCGTCATTGTTAAGCAACGTTAGGTGTGCGTGTTGACCATGGATTTGTACCAGCTTTTCGCTTAGCTCTTGCAAGATTTGCAAGGTAACCGGTCGATTATTTATAGTGGCTTTTGAACGGCCATCGTCTGATACCACCCGCCGGATAAGGCAGTGTTCCTCGTCATCCAGGTCATGGTCTTTTAGCCACTGTTGAGCCTGGGGAATATCCGTTAAATCAAATTCAAGATTGATTTCGGCGCGTTTGCAATCGGCGCGCACATAGCCAGAATCTGCCCTGTCGCCTAAGGCCAAACCTAATGCGGTCAGTAATATAGACTTGCCAGCGCCCGTTTCGCCAGTTAGTGCTGACATGCCTTTAGCAAGGTCTAAGTCTAGCGATTTGACGACAGCAAGGTCAATAATGTTAAGGTTGACTAACATCTAGCTCTTTGGGATAACCACCGCTCCAGTTCAATTTTGTCCGAAGAATCTGGAAAAAATCATGACCTTCAGGATGCAAGATACGGACAGGTTTATGATATTTCTTGATAATTATTTTATCACTAATCAAAACATCGGGGATTTCAATATGGTCGCAAGTGACTAAGGCATTGATTTGTTTGGTCTGGCAAAAACTAATCTCGATCTCAGCAGAATCATCAATCACGATAGGGCGGTTAGATAAGGTGTGTGGGTTAAGTGGCACCAGCACCAAGGCATTTAATGAAGGATGTAAGATTGGGCCGCCAGCCGATAAGGAATAGGCGGTTGAACCGGTCGGTGTTGATATGATGAGACCATCAGAACGCTGGGAATTCAAAAAAACGTTGTTAATCTTGGTGACGATCTCGATCATGCTCGGTGTAACCCAACGGTGGATAGCCACTTCATTTACCGCCGTTTCTTCATTAATGACCTGATTGTCCCGAATGACTTTTGCTTGCAAAAGGCTACGTTTTTCCTCGACGAAATGCCCCTGCAACATACGATGTAATTTATCAGGTAACTCGCTAGGCGAAATATCTACCAAAAAGCCTAGTCGTCCGAGATTAATGCCAATGATAGGTACATCATAATCGACAGTTACCCGAACAGCCGACAGAAACGTACCGTCACCGCCGACAGCGATTACAAGGTCGCACCGCTGACCCAGTTGCTCAATCGTACAGAAATCTACCGATTTATCGTCAATGTATTCGGCACTTTCAGCACTTACGATTACGTTGTAATGTTGTTTTAAATAATCGTAAAGCACAGCCAACGTAGTAGCAATACCAGGGTCGCTGGGCTTGCCTAAAATGCCTATGGTTTTAAAAGATGTGTGCATGGTTTGATAATAACCGGAAAGTTGCCCGATTATACAAAAAAATGATCAAGGTATTCGCTTTCATTTGTATGGTGGTAGCTTTGTAGGGGCAGGCCTTACGCCTGCCCTGATACCATAGGTATCTACACAACTTTTCGGCGTAATAAAAACAACGAGTTGAAAAAGCAACGGACTCCCTCTCCTGCTGGATGCCTACATGGACGTAGGTATTAGGGCAACGCAGGAGCAGTTGCCGAGAGGGTTGGGGTGAGGAGAATAAAATCAACTATTTACATCCCCCTCATCCCAGCCTTCTCCCTCGAGGGAGAAGGGGCAGATACTTGTGTAGATACCTATGACCCTGATACCGGACAACCACACTGTCTGGGCAACCACAAGGGATTGCCCCTACATATTATCCTCATTAGCCAACAAGGTTTTCTTTTGGTCTTCATTGTCTAAAAAACGCAGGGCTATGTCCCGAAATTGCGCATGGATGGTTTCAAAAGCGTCGACTATCAGCGGATCGAAGTGTTTGCCTTTGCCTTCTCTGATTAGTGAAACGGCTTTGTTATGGGAGAAAGCAGGCTTGTATACCCGCTTGCTGATTAAGGCATCATAAACATCGGCTAGCGCCATTAAACGGGCGGGAAGGGGAATGGCATCACCTGCTAAACCCTTTGGATAACCACTGCCATCCCATTTTTCCTGGTGGTATAAACAAATTTGATGGGCAATGTCCATAAAAGGATTCCAGCCGATTTGAGATGTAACCGATTGAATAATATCTGCACCAATTTGTGGATGGGACTGCATGATTTCAAACTCAACCTCGGTGAGACGGTCATTCTTTAGCAGGATATGGTCGCGGATGCCGATCTTGCCAATGTCGTGGAGGGGCGCAGCCTTAAATAATAATTCAATAACTTCGTTTGTCAGCAGCGTCTTGTATTTAGGCTGTTTTTGCAGGTGTTGCGCCAAGACTTTGATATACTCTTGGGTGCGTTTGATATGTGCGCCAGTTTCTGGGTCACGGTATTCGGACATGGAGCAGAAACTGCCAATAATACCTTCCTGAGTACGGGCAACTAGCAAAGCCATTTTTTTTGCTCGAAGAAATTCTCGTGTGTATTTCATCACGGCCAGTGTTAAAAAGACCAGCAACGTCATGATAATTGGCAGGGCAGGCGAAATGACTGTTCCTGTACTTACTAAAAGGAGTTGTGATAAGACGATTAGCGTAAGAATTATTAGAAAGGGGATGGTGACAATCGCTGTCGGGCCAGTGCCTGATAAACCCATGAACAATACTAGTCCCAGTGCCGTAGCGACCGCTAGTTCGAGCGACAAAGCATTGTCAGGTCGATGCAGGAAATCTTGTCGCAATAAGTTATCAACGATGGCGGCATGGAACTCGACGCCCAAGAATTGCGGTGCGTAAGGCGTAGGCCTAAACTCGTGTAATCCTGCCGCTGAAAAACCGACAAAAACAATTTTGCCTTTTAAGTGGTCTGCGGCCACTTTCCCAGAAAGTAGATCGTAGGCTGAAATTCTTTCAAAGCTTTGCCCATCTGTTGGGAATTTAATCAGTAGATTACCCGCTTTATCCAGAGGAACAGACATTTTTCCTAGTTGCAAAGTAAGGCCTTTTTCGCTTGAAGCAATTAAAAAGTGATCGAGTGCCTGTGCGGTTAAAAAGGTTTGCAGGGCAAGGCTAGGGTAAAGGCGGCTTTTGTATTCAATCACTAATGGCGTTTTGCGGTATATGCCGTCGCTATCAGGTGCAGAATTGATGAATCCGCTAGTATTTGCTCCTGCCTGGATCGACGGCACATTACACGTAATACTGACTGCATGGTGCAACGCACTTGTTTCTGCGTTGCTTGAAAACAATGCGGCACTGGCCGACTTGGGTTGACAAGCATTGCTATCAGTGCCGTCAAAAGTAAAAAAATAACTGAGTACAAAAGATCCCGTTTTTAATGTCTGCCCAAGAATCGTGTCATAGTCTCTAAGTGATTCTTTTATTGCCGTTAAGGGAAATTGCTGATTAAAGTCGCGTTCCACAACGTGTTGAATTTCCAGCGGTGATGTTCTGTCACGCTCAACAAACAGGGCATCTATTCCAACCGCAGCCGCGCCCGAATGTTGTATGACTTCCAGTAATCGCGCCACTTGATAGCGCGGCCAAGGCCATTGGCCGAATGCTGCAAGACTTTTTTCGTCTACTTCAACGATGATGGGCAATGGCGATAGTCTGGTTTTAGGCAACAGGCCGATTTGAATATCAGTAGCGGCATTATTCAGCCGCTCGACCACGGGGGCAAATTTCATGCCGAACGCCAATAGTAAAAGTGTTAGTGCAGTACCTGCAATGAGGGTTTGTATCCGCTCTTTTGAAGTCGAGCGTATGTGCATGGGCTTTCTTGCAGGTCAGGAGGTAATTGGTGCGATGTGTTTATTATCGGATTTCTATTTCCACACGTCGGTTACGTGACTCCGCAACATTGTCGGCGGTGGGAATAGCTGGGTCGTTTTCGCCATAATAACGAATATCCATACATTCTTTAGCAATGCCAATGTCTATTAGAGACTTTGCCACCATTCCAGCGCGTTTCATGGAAATACCTCGGTTCATTTCATTATCTCCAACACGGTCAGCGTGGCCAATGACGCTTAGGTCACAGGATTTACGTGCTTGGATTGCTGTCTTAGCTCTAGCGAGTTCCGCATTGGCATCAGCGAGCAAATCAGCACTCCCCGTTTCAAAATAAAAACGATAATGTTCTGGCGATGCCGGCTCCTTAGCTAAGGTGTCGGCAAACATGTCATGAATTTTACTATCGCTTAACAAGATAGGTGCGCCAGGTGCCTGCTTTGCTTTCGATGCTTGGGCACTTTCGTTAGCTTTAGACAGCTTCGTTGTTCCGTTTTCAGTCGTAAGCTCCACTTGTCCGACTTTACCGCCAGCATCGGGAACCAAAACAACGGTTGTGCCTGACGAACAACATGCTGTCAACAAGCCACTGATTAATAATGCAAGTAATGTCCTAGTGATCATAATAATAGGCTCCACGAATCGAGTTAATCCACTTTAATCAAGATTTTTGTTCCGCGCAAACCCAGCGTTGCGGTTGGGGTTTTAAATTGCACAGAACCTGGGGAAATCCTGCCAATGGCACCTGACGCAAACGCAACCGAGCCTTTTATTACCCGTGATAGGAAGGAAACTTTTGCCTCAGCGGGGTTAAAAAGAAAGTTTTCAACAATTAATTTGCCGCTAGGCCCTAGAGTTAGCACAGCACCGTCATTAAAGATAATACCGACAGCTCCGCTGGAGTCGGTAACAATTGTGTCGCCCTTGAAAATTTCCGCACCAACTCCCAGAGCGGTTTCAGCCCCCTGTCGAATAACCGAAGCTTTGGGTTCATAGGTTTTCACTAAACCTATTCGCTCATCGGCCATCGACGGCAGAGAAAATATCAACAGAACCCCTAATAAAACAAAATGTACTGCACTCTTGTGCAGCACAAGATAAGTCTTGTTTCCTAGAAGCATAAAACCCCCATAAAATTGCCGATTGATGAATCTTAGCGTGGTCAGTATAAACCAAAATTTAAGCTAACGTTAAGGTTTGATTGATGAGGCGGCGTTTCGTTATTTCATCCGTATCGTCTAATCAATAGGTAGTTTAGGATATATCCATCTGATATTGTTTGATTTGCTTGTAAAACGATGGCAAAGAGCACCATTTTTACTTACAATGCCCTGTTTAATCGAACTTTTCACCCGATCTCAAGAGATCGTAATAATATTGTTCGACACGGAAATTAACTGTGTTGAACATTACGAATTTAGGAATTATGGAACAAAACGACCTTGCGCTTGGAATCTCTGGTTTTAATTATGCTGATCTTTATGACTCAGGCCGCCTCAAAGACTTGCTGGATGTGTTCGATGCGTCCGTAAAAAAACATGACGCTGACTTATTCGATAGATACGCTGATTATAGGCAACATCAAGGTGAAGGCTTAGCACCAGAGATATTATCCGGTCTATTGGTTAGCATGGGGCCTTATGTTGGTCAGTTTGTCGCGACTTTATTTAACGTGACCAAGCAACATCAAGCACAAGCTGAAAAAATCAAGGACGAGTTTGCGAGCATTTTTGCCTATAAGAATGAAGTCGTTGCTAAGCTGAACCTGGCTTTTAAGGATCAGGATGTCAGTTTGTGGGATAAGGTTGCAATCGATAAACGTTTTGATTTGTTGGTTGCGGCGGGATTTCCCGAAGCCAACAAAGATAATGATCCCGAACATCGCGTGGCACAAGTCGGCGCTGTTATTGGCTTGTTATCGACGCATTACAAGTTAATCGCAAAGGGTAAAGAGAGCGATTATCAAAATGCCGAGGCTGTTGTAACAAACTTGCGTAATAAGTTAGCAATACATTCGCAGGCTGCGCCTGAGTTTAAGGATGTCATAGCACAAGCAGAATCGGCTGATTTTGTATACGGTTTGATGGATTGTGTGCAGCGTTGGAGTGTTGTCGCGCAGCAAAATCCTGAAATTGGTGAGAAATGGCTCAGTTTTAAATTTCCGGAAAAACGCGATTTCAGTCATCTGGTCGAGCATGATGTCGTCGATAAAGGGGAATTCACGACCTGGATGGGCGAATTAAAACATCGCCGCCGCCGCGATGGTTTTAAGCTGACCGACCCGCGTTATAACGAGCGAGAGGTATTATCGGAAGTCGATCATTGTATTTATTGCCATGAGCGCGATACCGATTCTTGCTCCAAAGGCATGATTAATAAAAAAACCAATCTTTTTAAAATCGATCCTTTGGGTGTCACGACGACTGGCTGTCCGTTGGATGAAAAGATTTCCGAAATGCACTTGGTCAAGCGCAATGGCGACAATATCGGCGCGTTGGCGATCATCATCATCGACAACCCGATGTGTCCAGGTACTGGGCATCGTATCTGCAACGATTGTATGAAGGGCTGCATCTACCAAAAAACTGATCCGGTCAACATCCCGCAAATCGAAACCAATGTGCTGACGGATGTGTTATTCATGCCGTATGGCTTTGAGATTTACAGCTTGTTGACGCGTTGGAATCCTTTGAATGTCAAAAGACCATACATGTTGCCATATAACGGCAAGAATGCGCTGGTGGTGGGCTTGGGGCCTGCGGGTTACACCATGAGCCATTATTTGCTGAATGAAGGTTTTGGTGTTGCCGGAATAGATGCGCTAAAACTTGAGCCATTGCCCACCTACCTGACAGGTAGCAGTAACACACTGCCGCAGCCTATTGAAGATTTCAAAGAACTCTACGAACAACTCGACGAACGTATTTTGGCTGGTTTCGGTGGTGTAGCAGAGTACGGTATCACCGTGCGTTGGGACAAGAACTTCCTGAAAGTGATTTACCTTACCTTATTAAGACGGCAAGCCTTTCGTGCTTACGGCGGTGTACGCTTTGGCGGCACGATCACCATTGACGATGCTTGGGAGATGGGTTTCCACCATATTTGTCTCGCATCAGGAGCCGGTAAACCGACCATTATAGGCCTGAAAAACAACTTGATACGCGGCATTCGCAAAGCTTCTGATTTTTTAATGGCGTTGCAATTGACTGGGGCAGCCAAGGCTTCATCGTTGGCGAACTTGCAGGTGCGTTTACCTGCTGGCGTTATCGGTGGCGGTTTGACAGCGATTGATACCGCCACGGAATTGATGGCATATTATCCCGTTCAGGTCGAAAAAACGCTCACCCGTTACCAGGCATTAGTCAAGCTTTACGGTGAAGACACCGTTAGAGGTCGTTACGATAAGGAAGAGGCCATTATTCTGGATGAGTTTTTGGTGCATGGCAGGGCAATCAAAGCTGAACGCGAACGCGCCGAAGCAGCAGGAGAGCTGCCGAACTTTCAGCCTTTGGTAGAAAAGTGGGGTGGCGTAACCTTGTTCTACCGTAAAGGCATGAAAGATGCCCCAGCCTATAGACAAAACCATGAGGAAATTGCCGAAGCCTTGGAAGAAGGTATTGCACTCGCCGAAGGTATGAGTCCGCTAAGCGCATTGACCGATGAATATGGTCATTTGAATGCGGTCGAATTTGAAAAACTAGTATCAGAAGAAGGCCGCTGGAACAATTCGGGACAAACCGTAAAAGTCCCATTGCGCAGCCTTTATATCGCTGCCGGTACGTCACCGAATACGATCTATCAAAGCGAATATCCAGATACCTTTGTTATGGATAAATGGTTCTTCCAGCGTTATGAGCCGGAATATAAAGACGGCGACATGACATTAGTGCCAATGCACGATGAAGAAGCACCTAAACTGGGCAAGCCAGCTCCGCTGACTTCTTACCATAAAGACGGCAAATATATTAGCTTCTATGGTGATAATCATCCGGTTTATGCGGGTAATGTCGTCAAGGCGATGGCCAGTGCAAAAAACGGTTATCCGTATATTGTTAAACTGTTTGAAAAAGAACTGGCGAAGTTAAATCCGTCGCAGCAAGCAGAACGTAATGCTTCTTTGACCAAGCTGTTTGCTAAGCTTGATGAAGCTTTTACCGCAACCATCGTGGCAATAAATCGCTTAACACCGACTATTATTGAAGTCGTAGTTAAAGCCCCGATGGCTGCGGAGAAATTTTTTCCCGGTCAGTTTTACCGGGTGCAGAATTTTGAAGCCCACGCGCCCGTGATCGAAAACACGGTACTTACTTCGGAAGGTTTGGCATTGACAGGTGCAGATGTCGATAAGGAAAAAGGAACTATCTCATTGATTGCTCTAGAAATGGGTTCATCATCGCGCTTGTGCGCAAGTTGGAAGGTGGGCGATCCGCTAGTCATCATGGGCGTAACGGGTACACCTACCGACATTCCCACCGGACAAACCGTGCTGCTGATAGGCGGCGGCTTGGGCAACGCGGTATTGTTCTCCATCGGCAAAGCCTTGCGGACGGCGGGCAATAAGGTGATTTACTTTGCGGGTTATAAATTCGGTCAGGATCGTTTCAAAATTGAAGATGTGGAAGAGGCGGCGGATCTTGTGATTTGGTCTGTCGATAAAGGCGAAAATGTACAAGCCATCAACCCAAACCGTCCACAGGACAAGTCATTCGTTGGTAATATTTTGGAGTGTATGGTTGCTTACGCCAAAGGCGACTTGGGCGAGCAACCCATTTCCCTGGCGGATGTCGATCACCTTATCGTCATCGGTTCTGACCGCATGATGGCGGCGGTAAAAACGGCCCGTTATGATGTTTTGAAACCGTACCTCAAAAAAGCCCATCATGCGATTGGTTCAATCAATTCACCGATGCAATGCATGATGAAAGGCATTTGTGCCCAGTGTTTGTGCAAACATGTTGAACCTGAAACTGGCAAGGAATACTTCGTATACTCCTGCTACAACCAAGACCAGGATTTGGACAGGGTTGATTTTCCTCATCTTAATGCACGGCTGCGACAAAATACCGTGCAGGAAAAACTGTCTAATTTATGGTTGGATTATTTGTTGTCAGCCGAAGACGGTAAGGCTTCAAACCAAAGCGTAACATAAGATATACGTTAACACTTTCATTGAAAGCCAGGTCTGTTATAAGGCCTGGCTTTTTTTTGCCTAGAGTTCCAGGCATTGAGGGATGAAAACCGTTGATCCTCTCAGCCAGACGGGGCATGTTGCCCCGTCTGTAGGTTTCAGGTTGATTAAGCACAGCCACGTCATTTAAGTTTTGCGAAAACGTTAGGGAAGGGGTTGCAAACCCCGTCCCGCGTGAGTATCTACACAAGTATCTGCCCCTTCTCCCTTGAGGGAGAAGGTCGGGATGAGGGGATATAAACTTCAGCCAGACGGGGCATGTTGCCCCGTCTGTAGGTTTCACGTTGATTAAGCGCAGCCATGTCATTTAAGTTTTGCGAAAACGTTAGGGACGGGGTTTCAAACCCCGTCCCGCGTGGAGTTACACAATTGTAATGTATTACCTTAAATTAAAAAGTTAACTCTATGATAAATAAAGCTGTCTTTAGCTAAAAATCTTCTTGGTTATCTGGCTGTAGGTATTTGTACCTATTTATCGCCACGAAATGTAGAGATATGCTGGTTACAAGGGTTACTCAGACTCTCAGGTCTCGTCGAGAAAGTTACATCAATTTCAAGGCACGACCAAGGAAGAATTTGAACCATTATAGTTTTGTGAAAAGTAGTTTGATTCTGGCACGGATGTCCGGCAAACAGCGCAGCAATGCTATTAATGGATGTGTAAACATTAGAATGAGACTTAATAATTATGAAAAAAATACAATTTAAAGCGAATCGGTTAAGAGACGGCATTAGGCTGGCTCTCGCCTTACCGTTGCTAGGTGCGCTGGCTTTGACAGATGCGCAGGCAGCAAGCAATTTAACGGTAGTTGACCACGCGGGGACTGCCGTCCCTGGGTTTCGCTATCTGGTGGAAACCGATAGTTCACACCCCACAAAGCCTGGCGTTCGTGATGTCAATGCCTTGTCCTTGAGCTTTCATAACAGTGATGCACCGGTATTGGCGGAAGGCCAAAGTGCCGCCGATACTGCAACTATCGAAAGTGCCCAACTACAACCTAATCAGCGTGTATTTGTTTCGGTATTGCCTTATGAGGGTCATTCTATCGGTGGCGCTATGGTAACGCTGGATGCTAGCGGCAACGCCACCGTTGAAGTGACTACCGAAAACAACCCCATTCCGACAGCACAAATGTCGGTTTATGTCTTTCATGACAAATTCCCAATCAACAACGCACCTGATGGCGCTAACGAACGGGGTAGCGCAGCCAGTTGTGCCAATGACGGCTTCTGTCCACAAGATTTCACGGTGCAAATCATGGATGGCGGTGGCGGTTATGGTGTCGCAGGCCCTGGGCCTGTCAGTACCGATGCATTTGGCAATCCCTTGGGCACCACTTATACCGGCAGCATCAATATTGGAGAGTGTTTACATAAAGATACATTTTGGCTATAGTAACTTCCTTAATCCAAAGGAGGCGCGGCTATGGCAATCTGTAAACATTGTGGTGTTGAAGAA